>JBPCLX010000025.1:0-2723 GCA_051002815.1 Gemmatimonadaceae bacterium | reverse complement strand
AGGTCTACGGACTGCCGCGGCACCTGTTCGAGGAGACGGCCGTCGCCGAGTGGGCCGAAGAGCGCGGCGCGCTGGTGAAGGCGGTGGAGGATGCGGCGTTAGGAATGGCCAGCGTGCACCGGTCCCTAGGGCTGCCACTGCCGACTGAGATGCCCCCGGCCGGCAACGCCGAGCATCGCGCCTTTGCCGAGCTTCTGGCGGCGATCCTTCCATTCGATCTGGTGATCGATGAGCGGAACGCGGATGGCGAAGAGGTACGAGTCGGCAAGACGAGCGTGTGCGGAAGCTGGGGTGCGGTGGCGGGAACCATCCGCTACTTCGCCGACCGCTTCGGCGTTCCGCGCGCATCGATCGAAGGAACGCAGATCGCGTACGATCTGGTTCGTCGTTACGCGCGCCGGGGACCGCCGACGCTCATCTACGAGGCGCATCGGAAGCGCGCGCCGCTCGCCCTGCAGCGCACGATCCACTACTTCGGCTACGAGCTGGAGCGCGAGCTGGAGCCGGTGGAGGTATTTCCGGCCGAAGTGGCTGATGAAGCGCGCCGGATGCTGGCGCTGGCAATGGCGCGCGGCGAGGCGCGCCACCGCGCCGTGCAGACCAACCGGCCTGCGGTCGAGGAAGTGCGTGAGGTGTGGAGGCGCCTGGGTGGTGCCACACCGCGACTCGGGGAAGCCGAACTGGTGCGGCTCTACGAGGCCCGCCTGGCCGATGTGGCATCGATGGACGAGTTTCGTTCGGCTGATCTGACGCTGGACTTGAGTGGCTTCGTGTCCGACGAAGCGCGCACTCGTGCCGCGGAGTTGCCCGACGCGGTGACGGTTCGCGGCGCCGAGGTGCCTATCCAGTACGATGTGGAATCCGATGTGGGCGGAATCGCCCGGCTACGTCTGCCGGAGAAGATGGCGAGGACGCTTGTCGAGGCCGAGGTTCCGGTGCTGGATCGACCGGTGCGGTTCATGGTGACACGCGGCAAGCGCGGAACGGTGCGCGCGGCGACGATCGAGGAACTGCAGGAGGCGCTCGACCGACCGTGGTTCGCGGCCGACGAGTACGCGAACCACGGCGTGCCTGGCGAGAGCGGTGGGCGTGGCGACCAGCGGCGCGGGCGCAGTGGTTCGGGTAGCCGTGGTGCCAGGAGGGCACGCAAACGCGGCGGTCCGCCGGGTGGCAAGCGCGGCAAGGGTGGGCGCCGAGGGCGCTAGCGCTGGGCGTCGTCGGCCTCCCAGTAGGCGATGACGCGCTGGGAGACGCACACGGCCTCACCCAGGCGGCGCCTCTTGGGGCCGTCCCTCTGCGAGCGCTCGCCCTTCCCGGACTTTTACATCGGCGCCCACGCAGCGGTGCGCGCGATCACCCTGCTCATGCTCGTTGCGGCCCGGTACCGGTCGTATTTTCCAACCCTGTCGCTGATCGCGCCTCGACCCATCCGATAGAAAACCCGCTCTCCGATTGCTCCTCGCCGCCGTTCTCCTCTACCTCGTCGCCCAGCTCGCAATCGGTGTCTGGGTATCGCGGCGCATTGCGTCGGAAGCCGACTACCTGCTCGCCGGCCGCTCATTAGGACCGCTGCTGCTCACCTTTTCGCTCTTCGCCACCTGGTTCGGCGCGGAGACCATAGTCGGGTCGGCGGGGACCACCTACGACGAAGGGGTGTCGTTCAGGTCGGCCGAGCCGTTCGGCTACGGACTCTGTCTGATCCTGCTGGGATTGGTGTTCGCCGTGCCGCTCTGGAAGCGGGGCCTGACGACGCTCGCGGACTTCTTCCGCCAACGGTACTCGGTGTCGGTGGAGCGCGTTGCGGCGATCGTGCTCATTCCCAGCTCGGTCCTCTGGGCGGCGGCGCAGATACGAGCGTTCGGCTACGTGCTGTCCACGTCCTCGACGCTCGATGTGAACACGGCGATCGCCTTGGCGGCCGGCTTCACTATGATCTACACGGTCTTTGGCGGTCTGCTCGCGGACGCCATTACGGATCTCATCCAGGGTGGACTGCTGGTGCTCGGCCTGCTCGTTGTCCTCGTCGCGGTGATCCTCGCGCTCGGCGGCATCGGTGGCACTGTCGACGCGATCGCATCCGCCTCCATCGCTCGTCAGGCGCCTGATGTTCCGCTCCTCGGGGCCATGGAAGCTTGGGCAATTCCGGTATTCGGATCGCTTCTCGCCACCGAGACGGTCGGACGCGTGATCGCCGCGCGCTCGGCACCGGTGGCACGCAGTTCGGCGGTGGCAGCCGGCGCGTTGTATCTGGCATTCGGCAGTATTCCGGTGATCATCGGCCTCGCCGGTCCGGTGCTCGTCCCATCGCTAGGCGATGCGGAGCAGCTGATCCCGACCGTCGCGCGTACATTGCTGCCGGATGTCCTCTACATCGTGTTTGCCGGCGGGCTGATCTCGGCAATCCTGTCGACGGTGGACAGCACGCTGCTGATTGCGTCGGGCCTGTTGTCGCACAACCTGATCGTGCCAATGGCACGCGTCACCAGCGAGCGGCGCAAGGTGCTGATCGCGCGCGGCGGCGTGCTGCTGTTGGGAGCGGGTGCCTATCTCCTGGCGATCGGCGCCGAGGGCGTGTTCGCGTTGGTAGAGCAGGCCTCGGCGTTCGGCAGCGCTGGTGCGCTGGTGACGATCACGGTGGGGCTGTTCACGCCATGGGGCGGCCCGCGCACGGCCATGGCGACCCTGTTAGGCGGCGTGCTCGTGTATCTGGCCGCGAGCTACGG
>JBPCLX010000024.1:0-5234 GCA_051002815.1 Gemmatimonadaceae bacterium | reverse complement strand
ACAGGCGGGGCGACTGCTCCCTGAGTATCGCGCGTTGCGGGAGCGATGGTCGTTGCTCGAGATCTCGCGCCAGTCGGAGCTGGCGGCGCGCGTGACGTTGCAGCCGCTGAGCCACATGCCGCTCGACGCCGCGATTCTCTTTGCCGACATCATGACGCCTCTGGACGGGGCGGGGGTGGCGCTCGACATCGTGGAGGGTGTTGGGCCGGTGATCGAGTCGCCGGTGCGCAACGAGGAGGATGTGAAGGCGCTGCGCCCGCTCGAGCCCGAGGCCGACGTGCCTTACGTGCTCGAGACGTTGCGTGTGCTGAGGCGAGAGCTCGATCCCGGGATAGCGCTGATCGGATTCGCCGGTGCGCCGTTCACGCTCGCTTCGTACCTGATAGAAGGGCGTCCTAGCCGGACGTTCACCAGGACGAAGACGATGATGTATTCCGCGCCCACGTTATGGCACGAGCTCATGGCGCGGCTCAGCACGCTCACGGTTACGTATCTGCGGGCGCAGATCAACGCTGGAGCCGATGCGGTGCAGCTGTTCGACAGCTGGGTCGGGGCACTCGCGCCTGACGACTACGCGAGCCATGTCGCACCCTACACGACCCGCATCTTTACTGCCCTGCGCGAAACCACGCACGTTCCGCTCATTCATTTCGGAGTAGGGACGGCCACGCTGCTCGAGGCAATGCGGACGAACGGCGCGACTGTAATCGGGCTCGACTGGCGTGTGCCGCTCGACGAGGGCTGGGCGCGCGTTGGCCATGACCTCGCCGTGCAGGGGAATCTCGATCCCGCTACCCTGTTCGCTCCGCGGACGGTCATCTCGGAGAAGGCGGGGGACGTATTGCGGCGAGCGGCGGGCCGGCCGGGCCACATCTTCAATCTGGGGCACGGCGTACTGCCTGGCACTCCGCTCGATGGCGCAATCCACCTTGTAAACACCGTTCGCGAACAGAGCGCGTCGATTCACGCCGGTTCGACGCCCAGCCTCCCACTTTCCGGTTAACCGCCGACTAATGTGCACTGGCATCCTGCTGCTGGCGTATGGAACGCCTTCCACGCCTGACGAGGTGGAGCCCTATTTCACGCACATCCGGGGCGGACGCACGCCCTCGGCAGAAGCGGTGACGCGGCTCAAGGAGCGGTACCAGTTGATTGGCGGGCGGACCCCCTTGCTCGACATCACCATGGAAACGGCTTCGGAACTTCAAGCCGCCCTCGACGCACGTGCGCCATCCGCGTATCGGACGTACGTCGGGATGAAGCATTGGCACCCGTTCATTGGCGAAACGATACGGCAGATGGACGCCGATGGCGTGCGACGCGTGATCGCGATCGTTCTCGCGCCGCACTACTCGCGATTGAGCGTGGAGGGCTATCGAGCCTACCTCGACGAGGCGCTCGAGAATCTGGCCGCGCCGCCCGAAGTCCGTTTCGTCCAGAGTTGGCATCTGCAACCCGAGTTCATCGAGATGATGAGCCAACGGGTTACCGACGCACTGTCCGGATTTCCGCCCGGAGCAAACGACGATGTGTGCACGGTTTTCAGCGCCCACAGCCTGCCTGAACGCATCCGGAGCTGGGGAGATCCTTACGAGTCCCAGCTGCTGGCAAGTTGCGCGGCGGTGGCAGCCCGCGCCGGCCTGACCGGATGGCGATTCGCGTGGCAGAGCGCCGGACAGACCGGTGAGCCGTGGCTCGGACCGGACATCGTGGAGTATCTCGGAGTGCTGCACGGGGAGGGGGTGCGGTCCGTTCTGTCGGTTCCGATCGGATTTGTGTGCGACCACCTGGAAGTCCTGTACGACATCGACCATGAGGCAGCCGCCGCGGCTCGCTCGCTTGGAATTACGCTGCGGCGGACACGCATGCCTAACGCTTCGCCGGAAATGATTTCGGCGCTCGAAGCGGTGATTGCCGGCGTCGAGCGGGAGAGCACTGCCCGAATGGCGGCTGAGGCGTGAGATCCGGGGTGCGCACCCTTGCCGTCGGTTCTCGCGGCAGTCCGCTCGCGCTGGCGCAGACCCGGGCTGTCGTTGTCGCGCTGCAATCCCATCATCCGGAGGTGGGCTGCGAGATTCGGAGAATCACCACAAAGGGCGACGTCATGCGCGATGTGCCGCTCGCCACGATAGGCGGGCGCGGAGTGTTCGCCGACGCGATCGAAGAGGCGCTCCTGGCGGGAGAGATCGACTTCGCGGTCCATAGCGCGAAGGATCTTCCATCCATCACGACCGATGGATTGCTCATCGCCGCATACCCCGAGCGTGAGGACGCGCGCGACGTGCTGATCTCGCACGCCGGAGGCCTCGAAGCGCTGCCCTTCGGAGCGCGAGTGGGAACCAGCAGCCAGCGCCGCGCCTGCCAGCTGCTTGCCTCACGGCCGGATTTGAGTGTGCGTGACTTGCGCGGCAACGTGGACACGCGGCTGCGCAAGCTCGACGAAGACGCCTGCGATGCGATCGTCCTCGCCGCCGCGGGTCTGATCCGGCTCGGCCTTACGTCCAGGATAACCGAGTGGCTGCCCACCGATGTGATGCTTCCAGCACCGGGACAGGGAGCTCTGGCGATCGAGATCCGCGCCGGCGATGAGGAACTGCATGAGTTGATCGCACCGCTTGGCCACCAGCCGACGGCGATCGCCCTGACGGCGGAGCGCGCCTTTCTCGCTCATCTCGGCGCCGGCTGCGCGGCGGCGCTCGCCGCATTCGCCACCGTCCCGGCCACCGGCACTGTCACGCTGCAAGCAATGATCGGCGCGCCCGACGGCCGGTGCGTGCGCGGCGAGCGCGAAGCACCAACCGCCGGCGCGGCCATGCTCGGAAGGGCGCTGGCTGCCGAACTGCTCGACCGCGGCGGGCGTGAATTGATTCCGCCGTTGCAGCGCGGGCTATGAGCCAGGGGGGGCGCCTGCCGGGTAGTCCCGCGCCTGAGTGCCCGCTCGCGGGACTGCGTATAGTGCTCACCCGCCCCCGCGAACAGGCAGGGAACTTCCTGAATGTCGTATCGTCGCTAGGCGGGGAACCGGAAATCGCGCCGGCGATAGCCATCGCGCCTCCACCGAACTGGAACGAGGTGGACGCGGCGCTGCGGCAGCTCGACAGCTTTGCCTGGGTGGCGTTCACCAGTGCCAATGCCGTACGCGCGCTGGCCGGCCGCGCTCGCGTACTCGGCATGAGTCAGGCGAGCTTCGCTGCGGTAAGGCTGGCAGTGGTAGGAAGGTCCACCGCGGATGTGCTGGCAGCCGAGCTGCGTCCGCCCGACGTTACCGCCCGCACGGCATCGGCGGCCGCGTTAGGTAACGACGTGCCGGTATCGCCCGGCATGCGCGTCCTGCTGCCGCAGGCCGATCTGGCTGGCGATGCTCTCGGCGCTGCACTCCGCGCGCGAGGTGCCGAGGTGACCGAAGTTGTCGCCTACCGCACCGTGCCGGGCGAGGGGATCCCGAGGATCGTCGCCGGTTGGCGGGACGAAACGATCGCTGCCCTGTTGTTCGCGAGCGGCTCGGCGGCCACATTCGTCGCCGATGCGCTCGATGCGGCGCGAACGGCTCATGGCGCCGATTCGGGGGTCCGTCCGGCTATCTTTTGCATTGGCCCCAGCACCGCCCACGCCGCCGCCAAGGCCGGTCTCGAGCCAAGCGGCGTGGCGGCAACGGCAAATCAACGGGCGCTCATCGACGAAATGGCGCGCTGGTTCGCCGAGCACCGACCGGGAAATGCCTGACATGGAAGAGCTGATCGCCACCACCACACCCGCACCCGGTTTGCGACCGCGCCGGCTTCGGCGCACGGCACAACTTCGCGATGCGATCGCCGAGACCGTGCTGCTCTCCCGGCACCTCGTTCACCCAATGTTCGTGCGCGCCGGATCGAACGAGGTCCGCCCTATCGGCAGCATGCCCGGGCATTCGCAACTCACCGTGGACCGCCTGGCACCGGAGATCGACGCGCTTGCACCACTGGGAATTGCCGCGGTGCTGCTATTCGGCATTCCGCTGGAAAAGGATGCCGAAGGGAGCGGGGCCTGGGATGCGAATGGACCTGTGCCCCGCGCGATCGGCGAGATCCGCAGGCTGCACCCGGATCTGATCGTCATCGCCGACGTATGCCTTTGTGAATACACCAGTCACGGTCACTGTGGCGTGCTGGATGCGCATACCGGCGAGGTCGCCAACGACGCGACGCTGCAGATCCTTTCCGAAGCGGCGGTCGCGTACGCCAACGCCGGTGCCAGCATAATCGCACCGAGCGCAATGATGGATGGACAGGTCGCTGCCATCCGTACGGCGCTCGACTCGGCCGGTCACGACCAGGTGGCGATCCTGTCGTACGCGGTGAAGTACGCGTCAGCGTTCTACGGACCTTTTCGTGAGGCGGCGGAATCGGCGCCGGCGTTCGGCGACCGACGCGCCTATCAAATGGATCCGGCCAATGCGCGCGATGCCCTGCGCGAAGCCGCCATCGACGAAGCCGAAGGCGCCGACATGCTGATGGTGAAGCCGGCCGGCCCATATCTCGACGTGCTGCACCGCATCCGAGCGGTCACCACGCTGCCGCTGGCCGCCTATCAGGTGAGCGGCGAGTACGCAATGCTCAAGGCCGCCTCCGAGCGAGGCTGGCTCGACGAGCGCCGCGCGGTTATGGAGAGCCTGCTCGGCATCCGGCGGGCGGGGGCCGATCTCGTCATCACCTACTATGCGCGTGAGGCAGCACGGTGGCTCCGTGAGGGCGGCCCGTGAGCACTGCCACCGGTGCGGAAACGGCGGCTGTTCCCGTGAGCCGATCGGCACGGCTGTTCGAGGCGGCACAACGCGTCATCCCGGGGGGTGTCAACAGTCCGGTCCGAGCCTTTCGTGGAGTGGGCGGAACGCCGCTGTTCATTACCCGCGGAAGCGGCGCGCGCATCACCGATGCGGATGACCGCGAGTACATCGATTACGTGATGTCGTGGGGCGCGCTGGCGCTGGGACATGCGCACCCCGCGGTGGTACAGGCACTCACCCGACAGGCCGCGTTCGGCACTTCGTTTGGCGCCCCGACGGAGGCGGAAACGGTTCTGGCGACGCTGATCAGAGACGCGATGCCTTCTGTTGAGATGGTGCGGTTCGTTTCGTCAGGCACCGAGGCGGCAATGAGCGCGATACGCCTCGCCCGCGCCGCAACCGGCCGGAACAAGATCATCAAACTCATCGGTTGCTACCACGGGCACGCCGATCCCCTGCTCGTGCACGCCGG
>JBPCLX010000023.1:0-4735 GCA_051002815.1 Gemmatimonadaceae bacterium | reverse complement strand
CTTGCCGCGCTGCGCAGGCAGATAGCCGCTGTCGACATTTCGACATACGCCGTGTTTCTCCAGCGCTGGCAGCATCTCGATCCGCGGGAGCGATTGCGCGACGCAGGCGGCGCCGAGCGAATCATGCTGCAACTCACTGGAGTCGGGCGTTCCGCCACGATGTGGGAGCGCGACATTCTTCCGTCCCGGCTGGAACGATACGACCCGGTGTGGCTTTCGCAGCTGGCGACGAGCGGCGCGCTGGCCTGGAGCGGGGTCCCGGCGCGGGTGGAGGGTGACGCCCCGGCGGTCCTCGGCGCGGTGAGGTTCTACCCCCGCGGAACCAGCGCGGTCTGGGCCGCCGGCGATGAACCTGACGATTTGCACCTTGCAGCCGGAGCACTCGCGGTGCGGGATGCGCTTCGTCAGGAGGGGGCGTCCTTTCTTTCCGAGCTAGCCGAGAGCACGGGACTCACGCCACTCTCCCTCCGCGAAGCACTGCGCGAGCTGGTGGCGTTCGGACTCGCCACAAACGACACGATCGAGGCGATGCGAGAAATTGCGCGGACGCCTGCGCTCCCATCTCACGCAGGCGACGATGCCGACGCCGCTCGCTGGCTGCCGCCTTCATTCGTGCCTACGTCCGGCCGCCCGGCGGCGCAACGCCGGCCGAACGTACGCCGCCTTCCGAAGTGGCGCCGCCCCGAAGGCTCCGGCGCGCATGCCGGTTGGGTAGGGCGTTGGTCATTGGTTGCTCGGCCACACGGGAACGTCGATGCGTCCGTGCGGGCACCCGCCGTCGCTCGCTGCTGGCTGGACCGCTATGGCATCGTGTCACGCGAATGGTTCAGGCGTGAGCGGCCGCCGGTGTCGTGGCGGGAGATCTATCACGAGCTCAAGCGCATGGAGTATCGGGGCGAGGTACGACGGGGATACTTCGTCAAGGGGCTCTCCGGTGCCCAGTTCGCGCTTCCCGAAGCGGTCGAGCGGTTGCGCGCCGCCGGCGACGCCGATGCCGACGCACCGTTCATCGCCATGTCGGCGCGTGATCCGGCCAACGTCCACGCTCTCGCGCTGAGCGGGGTGGATCCCGATCCGTTAGGCCGGCCTCGCGGCAGCAGCGCTGTCCTCGTCACGCACCGGGGGGTGGTAGTACTGCGCGTCGAAGGTCGCGGCCGGCGCCTGACGGTACGTCCGGATCTCGACACCGCCGCGCTGATCGAAGCGGTGCGTGCCTGGCTGGAGGCGGCGATGCACGGCCAGACAGCCACCCGGCGGCGGCGGGACATCACGGTCGAGACGATCGATGGGACGCCGGCACTGCAGAGCGAGCATGCCGACACGCTGCGCCGAGCCGGTTTTCGCCTCACCTCCGAAGGACTGCGCTGGTACGCGGCTATCTGATGTCTTCGCGGCCGAGCGCCGCGCGTACGGCTTCGCGCATTGCGATCACCGCTGCCTCACGAGCGGCGGGCATATCCTCGCGCACGTGCAACTCGATGCCGGTGGCGACCGGAATCCTGCGCCACGTCGCGGCGCCATTGTCGTGGGCGTCGATCTCCTGCGCGCCTGACGCGAGCGACGGCGCAAGCGCGGTGGCCGCGCGCCTTTCGAGTGCGTCGCCGGTCTGCTCCACCAGTTCGAGCTTGATCCGGTCGAGCGTGAGGCCCTCGCGCTGCCGGATCTTTATGTGCAACAGCTGGAGCAGATGCTTGTAGCCGTAGGTCGCGGCCGTGCCCGTGCCCTCAGGGCGGTCGAGCATGCCGCTGGCCACATAGAACCGTACCGCGCGCGCGCTGGGTGCTGCACGCGCGGCCGCATTGGTTGGCCGCATTGCCGCGGCATCGGTGAGTGCGGCCACGTGCGCGGCAAGCCCTCGAGCATTCCACGGGGCGTGCCGCGAATGGGCGCGCAACAGTTGTACAGGATTCTCCGCCATGTCTGCGGAAGGATAGCCGGAGTTCGGCCCAGCGTCGAGAAGATCGGCCGCAGGAAACAGAATGGGAAGGGAATCAGGACCGGCGCGCGCTATTCTCCGCGTGAACGCGCCGCCGGGTCCGAGACCTCTGGCGGGTTCCCAGTTTCTGTTCTCTCCCTCCGCGCTTGACGCGGGGGATTTACTTGTGCCGCGCTGGCGGCTTGGCTGCCTTGCGCGCGGCTTTCTTCGTCGTGTCGCCCTTGCCCACGGCGCTGCCCGACTGTTTGGCGGACGCCTTTTTCGGCGCGGCCGCCTTCTTCGCGCTTTTTGCGGCGGTGCCCCTGGTCGCTGCGCTCTTTTTCGATCCACTCTTCGCGGTCGCAGCCTGGGAGGTCGATTTGCCCCCGGTCGACCTTTTGGAGGCACTCGCCGGACTTGCGGAAGTACGAGGCTGCTTGGCCGACTTAGCGGGGGATTTTCCACCGGCTTCGCGCGAACGCGCCGGCTGCGTGGATGCACTGCCGCGAGAGGGTGCGGCCGGGGCTGCGGCATCCTTTGACGCGGCGGGCGCGCGCCGCCTGGCGGGACGCTCCTCCTCGTCGTCGTCCTCCTCGGTCATCAGCCCCGTGCTCTCCGACTCCTCCTCGTCCTCGGTCTCGGCTGGGGTCTCCGTCCGCTCCTCCTCATCGTCCGACAGCTCCTCGGGGCTGTCCCACAGGCCGGCGCTACGCTCCGAGAGGGACCCCCATCCCTCCTCATCCTCTTCGTCATCGTCATACGACGAGCCGAAGCCGCTCCCGCCGTAGTCTTCGGACTCGTCGTCGCGATCCGAGAAACTCAGCTCCTCGTGCAGCCCATCACCACGGGGCATGTTAAGCCTCCTCCAGAAATGTCGGCAGCCTTGGAGCCGCGACGGTCAAGGACGAATTCGGCAGCGTGCACTGCACGTGCCGCTGTGGGGCGATAAAACGTTGCGCCACATTCCGACATGCCGAATAGGGGGTTGTCGCGTCTACGTCAAGGGCACCGGCGTTCCGCGCGCGGCGAGCGAGGCCGGGGCGGCGGGTTGGCGTACCCCGACTATCCGATCCTGCCCGCGAAGGCGGCGCCGTGCTACTGGGGCCGGATGGGACTACGCCGAGGGGGCGAGCCGAAACCCGACCACACGCTTGAGCGCCTCGTACACCCTCACATCGAGAAATGCCCCGGCGTCGCGGCCGAGCAGCTGGAGTGCTTCGTCGGTGGTCATCGGATCGCGATAGGCGCGCTTGGACGTGACAGCGTCGAATGCGTCGGCTGCCGTTAGGATTCGTCCTCCGATCGAGATCGATTCGCCGCTTCTCCCGCGCGGATATCCGGTTCCATCAATGTGCTCGTGATGGTCGTGGACGAAGTCGAGAACTACGCCCAGGTGCCGCAGGGGCGCCAGAATCTCCATGCCGATCCGCACGTGATCGCGAATGTGCGCGAATTCCTCTTCGGTGAGTCGGGCGGGCTTGTTCAGCACTTCCTCACGAATGCCTATCTTGCCGACGTCATGCAGGCGGCCGGCGAGGTGCACGGCCTCGACGGTGTCGGACGGTAGCTCGAGGTCCGAAGCAATCTGTGCGGCGAGATCGGCAACGCGTTGGGAGTGGCCGCGCAGGTACACATCCTTGGCTTCCATCGCGTTGATGAGCGTTTCGGCGATGTTGACGGACATGTCGCGCATCGCCAGCTTCTCGCGCTCGAGCTCGACGGTGCGGAGCGCTACCTCGTCTCGGATGTGACGTTCCACCCGTTGACGCTCGAGATGCCGCTCGCGCTTTTGCAAGGCGCGCCGCATCGCCTGATGCAGCTCGTTGAGCTCCATGGGCTTCATGAGATAGTCGGATGCGCCGCACGCAAGAGCTTCGATTGCTGTTTGAGCATCGTTGACCGCCGAGAGCATCACGATCGCCAGATCGGGGTCGATGACGAGCGCCTTCTTCACGACTTCGATCCCCGTCATGTTAGGCATCCGCACATCGCAGAGGAGGATGTCGAATCGCTCCGACCCGAGCTTCTCCAGCGCCTCGGCGCCGGAGGCGGCGGCGCAAACCTCGAAGCCGCGGGTGCGCAGGAACCTGGTGAGCGCTCTCCGAATCGCCTCTTCGTCGTCCACAACGAGCGCAAGCTCGAGGGCGGACCGTCCAGCCGCGGCTGACGACGGCAGGCGGGCGGCGTTCTCCGGCTCCCGGACAAGCAGATCATTCATTGATGTTTTCCTCGAGGGCGAAGAAGGACGGTGATCCTTCAGTTGCCGGAAGCGAAATGTGGAACGCGGCGCCGGCGCCTGGCGAGCTTTCCACTGAAAGCGACCCGCCATGTGAGCGAATGATTCCATAGCTGACGCTGAGCCCCAACCCGGTGCCGGTACCCTCGGGCTTGGTGGTGAAGAACGGCTCGAAAATCCGATTGCGGACATCGACGGTCATGCCCGAACCGGTGTCGCGCACCTCGATGTTGACACGGTCGCCCCGATTGGCGGTGCTGATCGTGAGGCGCCGCGTGCTCCCGGATGCCATCGCCTGCTCCGCATTCACGATCAGATTGAGAAGCACCTGCTGCAACTGGCGGTCATCGCCTTGCACGCGCCGGAGAGCGGGGGCCAGCGAAAGTCGTACATCCACGTTGCTGGTACTGAGCCGGTACTTCCGAAGTCGGAGTGTCTGCTCGATCAGGTCATTGAGGTCGATAGCGGCGACCCTTGGCCCTGTCTTGCGAGCGAAGGCGAGCAGGTCACTTACGACGACCATCGCGCGATCGGCTTCACTATTTATGTAATTCACGGACTCGCACTGGTCTGCGGTGAGTGAC
>JBPCLX010000022.1:0-6771 GCA_051002815.1 Gemmatimonadaceae bacterium | reverse complement strand
GGTATCGTCCGGAATCGCCATCACGCAGCTCCAGCGCCTCGTGCTCCCCGGTGCTCGCCCCACTCGGCACCGCCGCACGCCCCGCCGCCCCGCTCATCAGCGTCACATCCGCTTCGACGGTAGGATTGCCGCGGCTGTCTAGAATCTCACGAGCCTGGATGTCGAGAATTTCGGGCATGGGGGATGGTCGCGATGTCGAAGTGTGAGTCGAGATGCGAGAAGCGAGATGCGAGAACCAATCGCGCCGAAATCTACTCGGTAAGGCGATGGGGTGCAGCCGCCCTGTCGAGATGACGACCGCGTCGTCGCCGCCGTACAACCCTCCGCCACAGCCTTTCGCAACTCGCACTTCTCAATTCAGTCCACACCCTCTCGCATTTCGCATCTCTCATCTCCTATTCGACCTCGAGTCCCGTCACCATTCCCCCCCCACTCCGCACCCCGTACCGTCGCTCCAGCTCGGCTGCCATCGGCGCCCATACGCTCTGCATCAACGCATCTCGCTCCTCGTAATCGTGTCCCGCCGTCTGGATCGGATCGAGCACCGTGATCTCGATCGTTCCCGGCCGAACACGATAGGCGCCCTTCGGCTGAATCTCACGCGTACCGTGCACGATCACCGGCACGATCGGAACCTGAGCGGCAATGGCGAGCACGAACGGTCCTTTCTTGAATGGACGAAGCGAGTAGCTCGCACCGCGCGTACCCTCGGGACAGACGACCACGCTCACTCCCTCCTTCACCTGATCCGCCGCTTTTCGATAGGCGTCGAACGCTGCCTTGCGATTCTGCCGGTCCACGTAGATCGCGGCGATCTTTCCAGCTGCCGGCCCGAAGATCGGGATTCGGCGAAGCTCTGCCTTGGCGATGAACCGGTAGTGTGGAAGCACTGATGCCAGCGCAAAGATGTCGAACCAGCTCACGTGGTTGGAAACGTAGATCGCCGTCTGCTCGCGCAGAATTTTCTCCGGATTGTGCACCACTACTCGCGATCCCGACGCCGAAATCACCTTGCTGGTGAGCATTCGGGGGATGCGGTCGAGCAGGTTGCCCGGCCGCGGGCGCGCGCCGAACAAGCTGGTTACCATGACGATCGGCCCGTAGAAGAGAACCTGCCCCACGAGCGCGAGATAGAAGAGGATCGTGCGCACTCAGGAAAAGTGGTCCCACCCCCCACCCGGCGCAACGCGCGCACCGGCAAGCGTCGCCTCGACCGCTGGAGCGCCGGCGTGCACGGTTCCAACGCGCGTCAGGGGCACCTCGAACGTTGCAGCGAACGCGGCCACATCGAGGTCGGCTGGCGCCGTAATGGCAAGTTCGTACTCGTCGCCTCCTCGCGCGGCGTCAATGACCGTCTCGTTATCCATCACCGGTAGACCGTCGAGCGAAATCTCGAGTCGTACACCGCTGGCGTGCGCGATGTGCTCGAGATCGGCCAGCAGACCGTCGGAAATGTCGATCGCCGCCGACGCTCCGTGCTCGGCCAGCCAGCGTGCTTCGCGCAGGCGCGCCACCGGGCGCACGTATCGGGAGTGGGCACCGCCACCCGGTTGACGGCCGGCGGTCCATTCGCGGACCGCCGCGGCGGGGCCGCCATAGCGGCCGGTGACGTACACCGCATTTCCCTCGCGCGCGCCCGATCGAAGCAGCGGAGCGTGCGCATAGCCGAGCGCCGTCGTGGTGAGCGTGAGCTCCCCCGCCCGCGCCAGGTTTCCACCGAGAATCACCGTATCGCAGGCAGCGGCCGCTTCCCCGATTCCCCGCCCCAGCGGACCGACGAGCCTCCGGCAGTCGTCAGGCAGCGTCAGGGCAACGAGCACGCCAATCGGGTTCGCCGCCATCGCCGCGAGATCACTCACCGCCGCGATCGTCGCCCGATAACCGATCTCGTCAGGCGAGCACCACTCGCGCCGGAAGTGCACGCGATCGACCGCGGCATCGGTGGTAGCCACCAGCTGCATTCCGTCAGGCACGCGAACGACCGCCGCGTCGTCGCCGATGTTCGCCGCCCGCTCTCCCCAGCCGCGGACGAGTGACCGGATGAGATCGAATTCCTCTCCGGGACCCATCGCGGCGCCGGTCATCGGACGGTGCCGTCAGGCAGACGTCGCAATCTCACGACTCCGGCCCGCGTCGCGATCCAGGCGAACTCCGGGTCGAGCGTTACATCGAGCGCCGGCCCCGGAATGTCCGCGGGTACACGCAGCACCGTCTGCACGCCAGCGCTGCGCGTAACCACAGCGACGCCGTTCTCGCCGGCAATCCATATGGTGCCCTCATCGGCGGAAACGGCCGTAATGCGCCCGACCCCGGTCAGCTGTCCGCGACCAAGGCGCGGCGTGGTCAGCGCGCGGCCGCTGACGGTCACGACCACTTCATCCTGCGAGGCGACGACGAGAATCGAATCGACCCGCGCCAGCGCGACGAGCGGCCGGCGAAGCCGCGAGTCGGTCGTCGTCGCTCGGCGCGGAAGCGTGTCCGCGGCAAGTGCCGCGAGCAGTCCGGCATCGGTTGCGGCCCACACCGTGTCGGCCGATGCAACGAGCCCGCGAATCGCCACCCCGCTCAGCAGCGTGCGCCCGACCGCGCCCGCCGAGGCACTGCCGCTCTGATCCGATACGAATACGAGTCCGCGAGCCGTACCAGCCCATGCACCACCGGCAACGGCGGCGACCGACAACACTCGGTCGTCAGGGAGCCCGTTCGTCAGGCTCCAGCGCCGAACCCCAAGCGGGTTCTGGGTATCCATTCGGAACAGCCCGCGATCGGTCGCCACCCAGGCGGTGGTTCCGCGCACGGCCAGATCGAGCGCTCGCACCGCGGCAAACGGGCGGTCGATGCCCCCTTCCAGCCACCGCCACTGCTGAAGATCCGTGCGAATGAACGTCAACCCGCCCCTTCCCGCGCGATCGGTGGCGTAGCTCGCCACCCATACACCGTCGGCCGCCAGGGCGAGGGCGCCCGCGCCTGACGAGAGCAGCCCGAACGGAACGTGCGTCGCATCGCCGAACCGCGGGTCCACGCGATACATGCCGTTGCCCGCGGTGCCCAGCCACACCACCTCTGTTTCAGGCGCCGTACCCACGGCGGTGACGGGCCAGCTCCGCAGCTGGTCATCACGAGTCATTACGCCCTGAAAGTTCTGAAGTGAGGGATACTGGGCGTAAACTTCCTGCAGCGTCGGCTGGCGAATGCGGGCGACCGGCGGCGGAATCTGCGAGGCCGGCACCGGTATCGCACTGCCGACCCGGGAAACGAGGTACCACGCACCGCCCGCGCGTACGTACGCGCCCGCCGCCTGGTCCCGAGCGTCGAACAGGATCACGTCGGGCACCCCGGCTACCGACGCCGTTACTACGACATCCATGAACGGGCGGTAGAACAGAACGGTCCCGAAGGTGCCGATCCACACGCCATCCTCCACTGGATCGGCGGCGATGGCCGAGATGCGGCCGGCGCCGATCTGCGCGGGGAGCGTGACCGGCGGTTGCCAGGCATCGAACTGCCGGTCGTAGATGGTCAGCGACTGCTGTGCAACGGCGAAGACGAGCCTGGGCGCCACTGCAATCGCCTCGATGTAGTTGGCGGACGCGAGGACCACCCGATCCTCGCGGCGGAATGAAACCCCCGGCGCCCCGGAGTATCCCCCCGGTCCCCCACCCGCACATCCGGCGGCCAGCAGCGCCACCATAACGAACGTGCGCGCCCTCACCGCGCTACCCCTAACGCCGGAAGCTCGGCGAGAACGGGGGGCGCGGCCGGCGCCGGCCAATCCCGCCAGGCCGCGCCGAGCGCCGCAATCACATCGTCCAGATCCACCCCCCGCGCCACGCCTGACCAATCGGCGATCTCCGCCGCCCGCCCGTGCACGAAAGCAGCGCACGCGCCGGCCGACGGTGCATCGCGCATCTGCAGGAGGAGCGTCGCCGCGATACCCGCGAGCACATCACCACTCCCACCCGTTGCCAGCGCCGCCGTCCCGCGTGCGCTCACCATCGTCCGCCCATCCACGCCTGCGATCACCGTCGGAACCCCCTTGAGCAGCACACCAGCCTGCGTCTTCTCGGCCAATTCACCCGCGATCTCGAACCGCCGCGCCAGCACTTCGGCGACCGGCGCGTCGGCCAACCTCCCGGCTTCGGCGGCATGCGGTGTAAGCAGCGCCACCCGGCCGCCGAGCAATCTGCCTAACGCCATGCCCTCGCCCTCGAACACGTTCAGCCCGTCGGCATCGAGCGTTACCGGACACCCACCTGCCGCCAGCACGCGCTCGACCAGCCCCCGCGCCCCGGCATGCCTTCCCAGTCCCGGACCGATCAACAGGCCATCGGCCCATTCCACGAGCTCGGCCGCCTCATCGTCACTGCCGGGCCATGTTCCCGCAAGCGCCGCGGGCACCGCGGCCTGTACCGCCTGCAAGCTCGCCGGTTGCACGAGCACTCGCACCATGCCAACGCCGGATCGGAGCGCGGCGCGTGCGGCCAGAATGCACGCCCCGACCATTCCCTCCGCTCCACCGACGATCGCGAGCTTTCCGCGCGTACCCTTGTGCGCGTCCGGAGCAATCGCGGGAACCACCCTGCGCACCCACTCCGCAGTCACCAGCTCGGCGAGCACGCCCGTACCTACAGGCTCTCCCAGGCCAATATCGACCGCCACCAGCTCACCAATCAGGTGACGTGCAAGCAGCTGGCCGCGCTTCACCGAGCCGAATGTTATCGTGCAGGCCGCCGGTGCGATGAGTGTCGCCTCACCGGTGGTGGCATCGAGTCCGGTCGGCACATCGAGTGCCACGATATTCGCACCGGCGCGCCGCGCCGAGACGAGGCTGCGCACCGCATCGGCGATCGCGCCGCGCGGCCCACCTCGGCTTCCGGTGCCCAGCAGGGCGTCGACGACTACCCGTGCGCCATCGAGCGGCCCGCTCGTTAGGCAGCCCGCGGCGCGGTCGCGCATCGTCCGCGCTTCGGCGGTCCTCGACTCTCCGGTCGGCTCGATGGCAACCGACACTCCCTCCTGCGCGAGCAGGCGGCCGACTACCCAACCGTCCCCGCCATTGTTTCCCGGGCCCGCCAGGATGCGAACCCCCTCGGCAAGGAGCGGCCGGAAGCGCTGCAGTATTACGTGCGTCGCGGCCGCGCCGGCCCGCTCCATCAGCTCGAGGGAGGGAGTGCCTGCCGCAATTGCCGCCGCGTCGGCCATTGCCGACTGCGCGGCCGACAGTACCGGCACCGGCGGGTGCGGAGTGCCCCTGGCAGTCGTGGAAGTCTCGTACATGGGAGAGATGAAACGCGGCGGCCTCTGGAGAAGCCGCCGCGAATGGCGTTAGGTTGGTGGAGTGCCGGTCACTTGTGCGACTGGATGATCGCCCGCCCGAAGCTGATCTCCCCGTTGTCGATGCGAATGTTGAAACCGCACTCGGGGTTGCTGCACGCCCATGCCTTGAAGGTGATCGGTGCCCCGTCGCGTCCATAATCGCTGAGCGGCACCAGTGTGCCCTTCTCATTGCACTTGAGACAACTCGGCAGCTCGTTCACATCCATCGGTCACCTCCCCCACGGCGGGCCCCTGCCCGGCTTCCAGCAGCTTCGACGCTCCTAAGCGAGCTGAACTCCACTCCACGGGTATTCGCGCTCGAAGGTCTCGCCGAAGTCGAACACCCCAATGAACTCGTCTCGAGAGTCGTTCGGCTGGCTGATCAACAGCCCCAGATCCACGAGCGTGAACACCACGTCCCCGATATCGGCCGTGCTGCGAACGCCCCACTGCTCCAGCACGAGTTGCGCCAGCACCCCATAGCGCTCGAGCGCAAGATCACGGCATGCTTCCGCGAGCTCGCGGCCACTAATGTGGCGGCGCACGGGCAGCCTTGCCTGGCAAAACTCCAGCGCCCCGAGCACGAACAAATACGCGTGCTCCTGAAAGCGCGGCTCCCGGGCGCGGATGCGGTCCATGATCCCTTCGCGAAACGCCAGCTGCGTCACTCCATATCCTCGTGCTGCGAGCCCTGGTCCATGCGGCGAATACCGCACGGGTCGATCGGTTCCCTAGTATGACGAGCGTTCGACGGTTTCACAACCGTACGGCAGGCTCCTCGGCGTTGGCAAACAGGGGAAACGGCGCCACCATCGCTCGCACCTCGCCCCGAACACGCGCGAAAGTCCCCTCGTCGGCACCGGGCGACAACACCCGATCGATGAGTAATGCGATCTCGCGCATCTCATCTTCGCGCATGCCGCGGGTAGTGAGCGCGGGTGTGCCGATGCGCACTCCGCTCGTTACGAACGGCGACTGCGTTTCCCCGGGCACGGTGTTCTTGTTGACGGTGATTCCGGCGGCGCCGAGCGCTCCCTCGGCATCGCGGCCGGTAAGACCGCGATTGCGAAGATCGAGCAGCATCAAATGATTGTCGGTCCCGCCTGACACGATGTCGAAGCCGCGCTCGATGAGTGCATCGGCCAGCGTCGTGGCGTTGGCCACCACCTGACGCGAATACTGGCGAAACGCGGGACGCGCCGCCTCGCGCAGAGCGACCGCCTTGGCCGCAATCACGTGCATGAGCGGCCCTCCCTGGATGCCCGGAAAGACCTGCTTGTTGATCGCCGCCGCATGCTCCTGACGGCACAGAATGAGTCCACCACGCGGCCCACGGAGAGTCTTGTGGGTCGTGGTAGTTACCGCGTCGGCGTGAGGTACCGGAGAAGGATGGAGGCCGGTGGCTACGAGTCCGGCGATATGCGCCATATCCACTACCAATCGCGCGCCCACTTC
>JBPCLX010000021.1:0-2982 GCA_051002815.1 Gemmatimonadaceae bacterium | reverse complement strand
TTCCGCCAGTTCTGGATTCCTCATGGCCGGCCCGGCAGCGAAGGCGCGTACGTCCAGTTTCCCACGCGCGACCTCCTGGGGATTCTTGCGCTCGAGGCAACACGCGCGGGAGCGATCATCGTCGGTGAGGATCTGGGAACGGTGCCCCCGGAGGTTCCGGCCACCCTCCGCGAATGGGACATCCTGGGGACGAAGGTGATGTACTTCGAGCGCGAAGAAGAAGTCGGCTTCACGCCGTCAGCAGATTACGAAGAGTTGGCGCTCACGGTGGTGGCCACGCACGATCATGTTCCGATCGCGGGATTCCTGACCGGCCGCGACGTCGAGCTGCGCCGGGACACTGGCCTGTGCACCCCCGAGGTGGCGGCGCTGGCCCTGGTAAGCCGCGATGCGGAGCGTGCGGCACTGGTGGCCCGCCTGCAGGCTGAAGGGCTGTTGCTCGAGGGCGAGCCTGACAGCGCGACCATCTGCGGCGCGGTCAATGCCTTCGTCTGCGCCACGCCGTCGCTCATGGTTGCGCTTTCGCTCGAGGACATCATGGGCGAGCACGAGCCGGTGAACGTGCCGGCTGTGAGCCAGGAGGGATACCCCAGCTGGAGGCGGCGGCTGACCATGTCACTCGAAACGCTGATCAGCGAGCCTGACGCCAGCGGGATTCTCGGCGCCTGCGGCACGCGCCGAAAATGACGGTTCCGGCACCATTCACCGGCACGTACCGGCTGCAGCTGCATGCCGGCTTCACCCTCGCCGACGCCCGGGCGCTCGTTCCCTACCTGGAGGCGCTTGGCGTCTCGCACGCATACACGTCTCCGGTGCTCGCCGCGCGGCCGGGCAGCCAGCACGGGTACGACGTGATAGATCCGTCGCGGCTCAACCCCGAGCTCGGCGACCAGAAAACGTTAGGCTCGTTCGCCGAGGCGTTGCACAGCCGGAAGATGGGATGGCTGCTCGACATCGTGCCGAATCACATGGCGGCGAGTCCGTTCAACGGCTACTGGGATGACGTGCTGCGGCTCGGCGCACGGTCGCCATATGCTCACTGGTTCGACATCGCCTGGAATGCACCGGCGCCGCTGTACGGCCGGGTAATGCTGCCGGTGCTGGGCGATGAGCTCGATGCGGTGATCTCGCGCCATGAGCTTCGCGTGTCGCACGAGAACGGTCAGTACCGCCTTCGCTACTTCGACCACTCTTTTCCTATCGATCCCTCTACGCTTTCCAATCTGTTGGATGCGGCCGGTGGTGACGCCGAGGCGCGGGATCCGGCGCGGGTCATGGAGGCGTTTTCGGCAGGAGATACGGGGCCGGGACGGCTTCGCGCGTTGGTCGATGCCCAGCCATACGTGCTCTCGTTCTGGCGCCGCGCAGCAACGCAGATCAACTATCGCCGGTTCTTCGAGATCAACGATCTGGTGGCCGTGCGGCAGGAAGACCCGGGGGTCTTCGATGCAACGCACGCGCTCATTCTGGAATGGGTGGAAAAGGGGCTGCTCGACGGCGTCAGGGTGGATCACATCGACGGGCTGTTCGATCCCGCGGGATATCTCCACCGGCTCCGGGGATCGCTCGATGAGCGCACAGCGGCGCGAGGCGCTCATCCGCCTATCTATGTGGAGAAGATCCTGGAGCACGATGAGCGGCTGCGCGATGATTGGCCGGTGGCTGGCACCACTGGCTACGAAGTGCTCAACGACATCGAAGCGGTGCTCATCGACGCTCGCGGCAGCGAACGGGTCGAACACATCTATCGAGAGCTGCTCGGACTTGGTGAACGGGGTCCCCGGTTCAGGGATGTCGCGCGGCACGCAAAGCAGTACATGCTTCGTCACTCGTTCGATGCCGACATACGGCGAGTAGCACGCCTCATGGCACCGGTGCTGCGCCGGCGGGATCCGCACGCTCTCGCCAGCCAGCGAGCACTGCGCAGCGTGATGATGCAGTTGACGGCGGCGTTCCCGGTCTACCGGTCCTATCTAACCGGGGGCACGGTTGCTCCTGAGGATCGGGCGCTCGTCGAGCGTGCCGAAGCCACTGCGCGTGAAATGGGAATCGTCGATGCTACGTTGCTCGCGCGCGTCACCGACGTTCTGTTGCGCGAGGATCCCTCGGATGCGGGAGACATCGCGCAGCTCCGTCGGAATGCAATCGCGCTCTTTCAGCAGACCACCAGCCCGGCAATGGCGAAAGGCATCGAGGACACTGCGCTCTACATGTATGCGCCGCTCGCTTCGCTCAATGAAGTTGGCGGCACCCCCGACCGCGACCTCTCCAAGGCCGTCAGGCGGTTGCACAAGGGTGCAACCGAGCGCCGCGCCGGGTGGCCAACTTCGATGGTGTGCACCTTCACGCACGATACCAAGCGGAGCGCCGACCTGCGCGCGCGGCTCGATGTGTTGAGCGAGATCCCGGAGGAGTGGGGCAAAGCCGTGGCCGCATGGCAGCGCATGACGCGGGGAGCACGCCGCAAGGTTCGCGGCCGCTACGAGCCCGACTCCAACACGGAATATCTCCTCTATCAGGCCCTGCTCGGCGCCTGGCCCCACGATCTGCCTGACGACGAGACAGCTCTTTCCTCAGACGCGCGTGAGGTACTCCGGGAGCGGCTGGAGGAATACATCGTCAAGGCGGCGCGCGAGGCAAAGATGCGCACTAGCTGGGTCGAACCTAATGCGCCGTTCGAAGATGCATTGCGGGCCTACGTAGCGACGCTGCTCGGCGACGAAGGACCCTTCCTTTCGTCGGTTGCCCACCTTGCCCGAGAGGTGACGCGCCCCGGAATGTGGAATGCACTCGCGAGAATAGTCGTGCACCTGTCGACCCCCGGAGTGCCGGACATATACCAGGGAGGCGAGCTGTGGAGCTTTGCGCTCGTCGATCCGGACAATCGCCGCCCGGTCGACTACGCACTGAGGAGAGAATTCCTGAAGGAGCTGCAGGGCCGGTTCGATGCTGCGTCACCCGATGCGCGAGCCGCTTATGTGC
>JBPCLX010000020.1:0-12065 GCA_051002815.1 Gemmatimonadaceae bacterium | reverse complement strand
GTCCGAAAATCGGTCGTCAGCGCAAGGTCGCGTCCTTCGTGGAGCTGCTCTGGTGCCAGCCCCGGCCAGCGGCCGTGGACGTGGTGCCCCTTCACGCTTCCGCCGATGACGAACATGGAGCCGGCGTGCCCGTGATCGGTGCCGCCGTTTCCGTTCTGCCGGGCGGTGCGGCCGAACTCGCTCATCGTCAGGATCGTCACATCCTCCATGCGGTCGCCGAGATCGGTCACCAATGAAGAAAGTCCGCGCGCAAAATCAGTGAGCCGGTTGGCGAGCTGCCCGGTTGCTCCACCCTGATTCACGTGTGTGTCCCACCCCCCGACATCGGCGAACGCCACCTCGACTCCTACATCCGACTTGATGAGCTGCGCGATCTGTCGCAAGCTCTGCCCGAAGGGCGACCGAGGGTATGCCGCTCCGTTCTCCGGAGCATAACGCTGAGGGTTCGCCGAGCGCAGCATTTTCACCGCGTCGAACGTTTCCTTTCCGGCGCCGTGAACCAGATCGGCCGAGCCGGTGCGATACAGAGCCTCGAGCCGCTGTACGTCCGTCCCCGTAGCGCGTACGGTGAACGCATCCAGGCTCGCCATGGCGATGGTCGGCGCTGCGCCCTGCATGATACGCGGCGTGGTTTGAGAAAGGGCGACTCCGCGGAACGGGCCCGGCGGCGAACATTCGGCGCAAGTGCCCTCCACCGCGAGATAACGATTGAGCCACCCGTCAGGCGTGCCTTTGCGATCGGGCGTGCCGCTCTCCATGAAGTCCTGTGCATCGAAATGCGATCGTGTCGCGCTCGGACTGCCCACCGCGTGCACCGGCGCAAGCAATCCACGATCCCACAGCGGCTCCAGGGCGTCGAGTGATGGGTGCAATCCAAAAAACCCATCGAGATCGATCGCCGACTCGCGCGCGCCACTCCGGGGGCGGGCTACGCCGATCGTGGGCCGCATGGAGTAGTAAGCACTGTCGCCGTGGGGCACGATCATGTTCAATGCATCTGCCGCTCCTCGCTGGAAGATGCAGATGAGGACCTTGCCCTTTCGCGCTTGACGCAGTTCGCTGGCGAATACCGCGCGCTGCAGAAAACTCGGATTGAGTCCGATGGTGACCAGCGCGAGAGCACCGGATTTCAGAAAGACGCGGCGTTGCATGACGAATCAGGGCTGAAAATGACGGCGCGCCAGCCGGCACGCCTCTTTCCTGTAACGAAGTGCAGAAAACGGCGGCGCACGCGGCGGTCCCTACCGCCGCTGAAATTCGGGGCTGCCCAGTGCCAAACCGACGACCTGTGCCAAACCGTTCAACTCGGCGGGCCGCATCCGGGCCCCGCGGCGCGCCCGCACCAAGCCTTCGGTTTGCGGCATGCCTGCTTCAGCTTTCTCGTCAGGCAGGTCGAGATCGGCCGCCAGGGTGTCCGCACCAGCCACATCGAGCATCGGATTGATCCCTGAATCCAGAATCCGACGCGTGTCAGGCGACGCTTCTCCACCGAGAAAGCCATGGATCACCCCGTCTACCTGGACACTTCGAGGAACGTCGCGAAGGCTGGCGGCTTCGGGCCACCGGCTCAGTGAGACGCCTGGTACCCGGCCCGCCGCCAATGCCATCGCAAAGTTGATCCGGCTGAGAATGGTGCCCGTATTGATCCACGGTTCGCCGGTTTCCGGATAGCCGTTCGGCGTCTGATGCAAATAGAGAGGCTGGCCGAGCGCTGCTATCACGCGTGCGGTGCGCGGGGTGGGGTCGGGGGCGGCGTTGACGGCCCGCAGCGCACTCACCGCCAATTCGAACGGCGACTTGACTTTTGCCCGATAGGCATCGGCGGCGAAGAACTCCGGCGCTGTCACGATCGTGCGCACGGTCTCGCGGATGTCGCCTCTTGTGCGAGTGAACGTAGCGGCAGCGCGCTCGACCAGCGCTGCTGGCGGATCGTCGCTCACGAAGCGGCGGGCCAGCTTGGTGGCGATGAAGCGCGCCGTCGAGGGATGCCCGGCGACGATGTCCAGAACCTGCTCGCCATCTTCCACGCCACGTCCGGGCGCGAGTCGGTGGCCGAGTACTGACTTCTCTCCCGCGTCGTGCATGCTCGGCCGGAAGATGAATCCGCCCCGTTCACGCGGCTGGTCCAGCGACCATCCGGTGAGCGCACGCGCTACGTTCACCACGTCGGCTTGCGTATAGCCGCCATCTACGCCGAGCGTGTGGAGCTCGAGCAGTTCGCGGGCGTAGTTCTCGTTGAGGCCGCGCGGCACGCGTGCCACGCGCGCGGCCAGGGAATCGCGCCGCGGATCGCTCCCGGCTCGCCGACGCGCCCCCCGCCTGACTGCTGCTCGCGGCTGAAGCAGCGCGGGGCGCTCCGGCTCCACGCTGCTTTGCCAGTTGTCCAGATAAAAGAGCATTGCCGGGCTCTTTGCCACCGCGCCGAGCAATTCCCGGAACTGCCCTAACGCGTGCGGGCGAACGGATTCCCGTTCGTACGCAGCGAGAAAGTAGCGCTCCGGTCCCTTTGCCCCGAACACACTGAAGTGATTGAGCCAGAAATCGACCATCACCTCCTCGAGCTGGCGCTCGCTCGTTATCGCGCGCAGGACCCTCGCCATCTGCAGATCGGCCAGCACACTTTGCGATTCCCGGCCTAGCCGGCGCAGCATCGAATCCCGCTCGATGAGCGAGCTGGCGCGCGCCGAGTCGGTCGTAGATCCACCCTGCCGGCGGATGGCCGCCGCCCGCGCTGCACGCAACTGTTGCGGGGGCGGAAATCGCGCGAACAGCTCCCGCGTGGAGAGGTGAAGTGTTTGGAAGCCGGCCAGCAGGCTCTCCGGCACGGGGTCGGCGATTCCGTGGGGTTCAAGCTGCTCGGCGACCCACCCGTCTACCCCCATGGCCCGAACGCGTTCGTAGTCTCCCGGTCGCGCGCCGAAAGTCAGGCGCGCCAGCGCGTGGCGTACCTGCTGGTCGGCGGTCTGCTCTTGTAGCTGATCATCCGGCGCGGTGCTCGAGCTCCTGACTTGCCCGGACAGTGGCGCGGAGGCGCACAGGCAAACCGCGACGAAGAAACCGCGCTGGAGAACGGAGAAGGGCATGGGCGCTCACTGAGAGTCTGATCGCTTAGACGTCGGCCGGCCCGGAGCGTTAAGCGAGCGGCGGCCGCAGCCGTGGCCCATTCATTCCTTGATCATGTAGCCGGTTCCCCTGACTGTATGAACCATCGGCGACTCCCGGGAGTCGCCGAGCTTCTTTCTCAGGTAATTGATGTAAACGTCGACCACGTTCGTTTCGGGCTCGGGCGCAGTATTCCAGACCGTCTGGGCGATCTGCTGTCGCGTGACCGCGCGTCCCTCGTTGCGCATCAGGTATTCCAGCAGAGCGTACTCCTTCTGCGTGAGGTCCACGGGGCGTCCGCCCCGTTCGACCTTGCGCGTAATGGGATCCAGAACCACGTCGCGTACACGCAGCTGCGTGCTCGCCGCCGTCATCGATGCCCGCCGGAGAAGTGCCTTGACGCGAGCCAGCAGCTCCGAGTACTCGAAAGGTTTTGGCAGGTAATCGTCGGCCCCGGCATCGAGTCCGCTTACCCGGTCGGATACCGCCGCGCGCGCGGTGAGCATGAGCATGGGTGCTCCGAATCCGCGTGCGCGCAGGGTTCGCGTGAGGTTCACACCGTCACGACGCGGAAGGCCCACGTCGAGAATGACGAGATTCGGTTGCGCATCGAGCGCCATCGTCAAGCCGCTCTCGCCATCCGTAGCCGTGAGTACCCGGAATCCCGCATTGACGAGAATTCGCGAAAGAACCGAGGCGAGGTACTCGTCATCTTCGACGATGAGGATGGACTCGCCGTGGCCAGCCGGGTGTTCGGGCATGCAGCAATATGTAGGTGCCTGAATCATGTGTCTACATCTTCCCCTTGAGCGCGCCGGGCCAGTTCGCTTTCTTAAGCCCGTGCTGCGCGAGCGTGTGGAACGTGGTTTGGTGGCGGGAGGCATTGCCGCCGTTGCGACGGGCGGGGCGCTGCTAGGCCTGGGCCGGGCGCGCGGCGCCACGGTCACGTTGCTCAACGACGCCGCGCACATTCTGATTGGCGAGCGCGCGCGGCTGGTCGAGTCGCCGCACCTCCTGGTAACGTCTCTCGCTATGCTCGTGCACCTCGGGTCGTTGCTATTGTGGGGCGTGCTGTTCACATTCGCCGCTGCGTCATTGCGCGGTTGGCGTCTGGGGCTCGCCGCAATCGCTTTTGCCGGAGCGATGCTGGCCGCCGATGTTCTGCTGCTTCCCGAGTCGCTGCGCCCCGGTTTCGAGACCGCCATGACCCTGCCCGAGCTGATTCTGCTCTACGCGATTGTCGCTGCGAGCCTCTCCGCGGGAGTGGCGGCATCACGCCGCCGCGGCACTGTTGCATAAGGCGGCAGAGCCACGCTGAATGCGGCGCCGGCGCAACGTTCGGTGAGTCGTGATCTCCTCGTTGCGAAGGCGGAACCTTAGTGCTCACACTGTGTTGCAGTGGGTGAGTACCATGCGTGCACGACGGCCTCGCTCTTGCCAGACCATCGTGTCACATGGCTCCCACGAGTGATCGTGGAAACCGATAGTCGTCCGACCGAAAGTGGAGGGACCATGGACGTCCTCGTGATGGTCGAGGAAGGGCCGGACCCCTCGCCTGTGTTGGCACGGGTAGATTCCGTGCCTGCCACACATGCGCCCGAGCGGCGAGCGCGCGATGTGGTGACATTGTACGGCACTCCGAACTCAGACTCTCTGGCCCTCGCCCTCGCGGCGGTGGTGGAGAGCCGGCGGAGTGCCGAAGGCGAAGAGGGGTGTTTCCGGCACCTCGGTGTATGGCCTGGTCGTGGCGCGGTAGGCGATACCGCGTGGCGCGACCGAAACACTGGTGAGCTCATGACCGTGGATCTCGACATCCCGTTCGAGGTGCTCTCCGATACTGCCTCCCGGCTGCGGGATCAATGCGGGCGGCTCATTCAACGCCTCGTTGCCGGCCTAGCGATGCCCGACTGGCCCGAGGGAATGTGGCGAGCGATCACGATCAGCTTCAACCCGGAGCCAGCGCCGATCCTCGCTCGTAATGGCATGACCCCCGATGCAATGCTCGCATCGGTCCGCGAAGCCGAGCGGTTCACCTACGAATACGAAGGAGACTGAACTAGAACTCTGTTTCGTCAGACTCGAAAACCCCGCGCCAAGCGGGGTTTTCCGTTTTTAGGGCCGGGCTCCAGGTCGACATGCGAGAAGCGAGATGCGAGAAGCGAGTGGTCTAGATCGAAAGGGAGGCGCGAGTGGCCGAAAAGCCAGTCCGAGGGGCTTTTCCTCGCATTTCGCATCTCGCATCTCACTCCCTCCTTGCAGACATCTCACAGCCCTCCTTGACGGGGCGCCTCCCGCTGATACCATAGCCCTGAACGGGACCCGAGGGAGGGCGGTGCAATGCGGGAATACGGAAGTTCGGAGATCCGAAACATCGCGGTGGTGGGGCACGGCGGAAGCGGGAAGACCAGCCTTGTCGATGTGCTGGCCTTCATTTCCGGCACCAGCAAGCGGCACGGCTCGGTACGGGACGGCACGGCGCTCACGGATCAGACGCCCGAGGAGACGGCGCGAGGCTACTCCATCAACCTCGGCTGTGCCATTGTCGAATGGATGGAGACCAAGATCAATCTGATCGACACGCCCGGGTATGCCGACTTTGCCGGGGACGCGATCGGCGGTCTGGCCGCGGCCGATGGTGCATTGCTCACCATCAGCGCCATTGGAGGCGTGGAAGTAGGCACCGAGCGAATGTTCCGCGAAGCGGTGGAGCGGAAGGATCCGGTGATCTTCGTCGTGACCCTTCTCGACAAGGAAAATGCCACCTTCGACGGTATCTACACGCAGGTTAGGGAGCGCCTGACGAGCAAGGTGATCCCCGTCGAGATCCCGATCGGAGAGGGCCCCTCCTTTCGCGGGATCATCAACCTTTTCTCGCGGCGCGCCTACATCTACAAGAAGGGCACGAAGACCTGCGAGTTCGAGGAAACCGACATCCCCGCCGAGGAGCAGGAGCGGTTCGAACAGTACCACCAGCAATTGATCGAGGCGATCTCGGTAACCGATGACGCCTTGCTCGAGCGTTACCTCGAAGGCGCGGAGATCGGACGCGACGAGGCGATTTCCGGAATGAAGGAAGCGATGAAGCGGGGCGATCTCTTCCCGCTCTTCTGCGTGTCGTCCGAGCTTACCTATGGCATGAAGGCGCTTCTTACGGAGCTTGTACAGCTGATGCCGTCCGCGTTCGAAATGGAAGAGCTGCACGCCTTCAAGGGGTCCGAGGGAGATCGTACGGTCGAAATCCACGCGAAGGATGAGGCGCCTTTTGCCGCGATGGTGTTCAAGACGACATCGGAGCCGCACGTCGGGGATGTGAGCTTCTTTCGAATCTTTTCCGGCGCGGTCTCGAATGGCCAGGAGGTCTTCAACGCGACGCGCGGCGGGGTCGAGAAGCTCAACCACCTGTCGGTGGCCCAGGGGAAGGACCGATTGGAGGTAAGAAAGCTCCGCGCCGGCGACATTGGCTGCGTGGCGAAGCTCAAGAACACGCACACCAACGATACGCTGTCCACACGCGAGCATCCGGTGCGGCTTCCGCAAACGCACTTTCCGGAGCCGCTGGTTTCCTTCGCCGTGCACGCAGCCAATCGCGGCGATGAGGAGAAGCTGCAGGCGGGGCTGCACCGTCTGCACGACGAGGATCCCACCTTCGAGGTGCATTACAATTCCGAAACGCACGAGACCGTCGTGTCGGGGATCGGCGAGCGGCACCTGGAGATCTCGCTAGACAAGCTCAAGCGAAAGTACGGGGTAACGGCGGAGCTGACGCGGCCGCGAATCGCCTATCGCGAGACGCTTCGTGGCCGTGGTGAGGGGCAGGGGCGGCACAAGAAGCAGACGGGAGGACGCGGGCAGTTCGGCGACTGCTGGGTGCGGATGGCGCCGGCCCCACGCGGGTCAGGATACATTTTCGAGGACAAGATCGTCGGCGGAGCCATCCCTAACAAGTTCATACCGGCGGTGGACCGCGGCATTCAGGAGGCCGCCCAACGCGGCGTGCTGGCCGGTTTTCCGCTAGTGGATTTCAAGGTCGAGTTGTACTTCGGCTCCTATCACTCGGTCGATTCGAACGAGATGTCGTTCAAGATGGCGGGAATACTCGCGTTCAAGGCCGTCGCTCCAAAGTGCCACCCGGTCATAATCGAGCCGCTCGACGAGGTCGAGGTCACTACGCCCGAAGAATATCTCGGAGATGTGCTGGGAGATCTGTCAGCCAGGCGTGGGCACATCCTCGGTACTGAGGTCGGCCCCGGAGGGCACGGCCTCGTCGTGCGCGCGACTGTCCCGCAGTCGGAGCTGCACCTGTACGCGACGGACCTCCACTCGAAGACGCAGGGGCGCGCCAACTATGCGCGACGCTTCAAGGGGTACGAGGAGGTGCCGGAGGAAGTGGCGACCAGGGTAATCGCCGAAGCGGACAAGGAGCCGGCGCTGGCAGAAGCATAGGAGCCCGCTGCAGAATGGCGACGCGGTACGATATTTCGCCACATCGCGAAGATTCTGTGAAAGCGCGGCGAGTTCCCGCCGCGCTCTTTGCATGTCGGCCGACGGCGTTTCGCAATTTGTCAGCGTCGTGTCGGTGTTTGCGCATTCCGCGAATGTTTCTTCGTGAATCCGGACACATGCGCGCTTTTTGCGTTGCGTCCCGGCGCGTGCGCAGATTGGTTTCGAGCGAACGCCGAGTCCCGTTACACGGGACTCGTGTGATGAGTACAGCCTTTCCGCTGGTAGCCAGGATCTCATTGATGGAGGTATTAATGGATTTGCGACGTACGAGTTGGCTGGCCTTTCTCGCTGTTCTGCTTCCGGCCGCGCTCGCGGCGCAGGCACCGCAGACGGGAATCGTTCGCGGCCGCGTGACGGACGCAACGGGCGGGCAGCCCGTGGCCAGCGTCCAGATCGTGGTGTTAGGTACGACAATCGGTACGCTGTCGGGCGCCAACGGAGAGTACATCCTTCCGGCGGCGCCTCAGGGACCCCAAACGATAGTCGCAAGGCGAATCGGCTACGCGGAGGCTCGTCAGCAGGTCACCGTTGTGTCTGGCCAGACGGTCGAGGCGAATTTCACGATGGCAATCACGGCGACCAACCTGTCCGATGTCGTCGTCACCGGCGTCGCGGCGCCGACGGTACGGCGGGCGCTAGGCAACAGCATTGAATCGGTGGCCGGGGAGGAAGTGAGTGAAGCACCGGGCGTCACATCGATCGATCAGGCGCTTCAGGGGAAGATTACCGGCGCCGTAGTCACCGAGAATTCGGGACAGCCAGGGGGAGGCGTAAGCATCCGGCTCCGCGGCACGAACTCGATTCTGGGCGGAGCCGAACCATTGTATGTGGTAGATGGCGTGATCGTCGACAACTCGTCCGACGCGCTGGTGAGCCTCGGTGCCAACGCCACGCGCGGTAGTGCCGCGCTCAGCAACCGGATCGCGGATCTGGATCCCGCCGACGTGGATCGCATAGAGGTGTTGAAAGGCGCCGCAGCGGCCGCGCTGTATGGTTCACGCGCGAACAACGGCGTAATCCAGATCTTCACCAAGCGCGGACGGTCAGGCGATCCGGTGTTCACTCTGTCGACGGAAGTGTCGACAGGCAAGACGCCGGATACCTATGCGCTGAACATGGCACCGACGGCGACGTTCGCGGACGCGGCGATTCGCCCGGGATTGAATGTGGGCGACCCCGTGGAGAGATTCGATCCGCAGGGAGACATTTTCCGGCGCTCCGTTTCGACCAACAACCGGCTTTCCGTTGCTGGTGGAACGGGTGGAACGAACTACTTCTTCTCAGGCGGCTATCAGAACGAAGAAGGAATCGTCCAGGCGAACGACTATTGGCGCCTCAACCTGCGCGCGAACGTCAATCAGCAGATTTCGGAGCGGCTGGACATCACCGTGCGGTCGAACTTCGTGCGGTCACACGCCGACTTCATCACCGAGGGTGAGCAGACGGTTGGTGTGCTCACCAGCATCGTCTTCACTCCGACGATCTTCGATCCCGCGTTCAACGAGGCGACAGGGCAGTTCCCGTACAATCCCATACTCGGCCCCAATCCGTTCGTCATCCTGAACGAGTTCGAGGCACCGGAAGACGTTACACGGTTCGTTGGCGGATTCGAGGCACAGTACCGCCCGATCGAGAACCTATCTATTAGGTACCTTGCCGGCGTCGACGACTACCGCCGCGAGGTCCGTTTCCTTCAGCCGCCGCGCTCGACAGGCGCGAGCTTCGTCGGATCGGTTCAGGCGCCGGTGCAGTTCTCGAGGCAGTTCAACAACGACTTGCTCGCCTCGCTGGACTGGTCGCTCACACCGACCATCGGAATGGCCACCGGCGCAGGGTTGCGCTACACCTCCGATAACCGCGAAGTCATCCGCGCCGCTGCCAGTGGGCTGCCACCAGAGCAGACGCTCGTCGGCGGGGCTACGCAATCGGCGTCTCAGGAAAGGACCGAAATTCGCACCGCCGGCGGCTATCTGGAGCAGCGGCTGAGCCTCAACGACCGGCTGTACTTCACCGGCGGCATCAACTTCGACGCATCATCCGCGTTCGGCGAGGATGCGCGGCTCCAGTTCTTTCCGAGAGTCGGTGCGTCCTGGGTGTTAGGCGAGGAACCGGCGTTCAGCGATGCGATCGGCAGCTTCCTCAGCTCCTTCCGCCTGCGGGCCGCGTATGGCGAGACGGGCGGCCAGCCGCCTGGCGCGTACACCCGGTTCGACAACTTCAACAATACATCGTTCGCCGGGCTCCCCGGACTCGTGGCGAGCACGATCGTCGGCAACCCCGACCTGAAGCCCGAGCGGCAGCGTGAGTACGAGTTTGGGTTCGACGCTGGCGCATTCGGGGATCGCGCGCAGCTCGAAGTCACCTACTACGACAAGCTGACGAAAGATCTGGTGCTGAACGTACCAGTGGCGCCGAGTACGGGCGCACTCAGTCAGTTCCAGAACATCGGCGTGCTCTCGAACAAGGGTATCGAGCTCGCGCTCAATACCATCAACATCAACCGCCCGAATTTTACCTGGCAGTCGCGCATCAGCTATGCGGCCAACCGGAACAGAATCGAGCAGCTCGCGGCGAGCAGCGACACGCTGATCTTCGGGTATCTGAACGCCGTCGTCGAAGGACAGCCGGTCGGCGTGTTCTACGGCGGGGTGTATGCGCGCAATCCGGATGGAAGCATCAATTACGCCAATGTCACTGCCGATTCGTTGCGCCTGCCGGTACGTGGTCGCGACACCGTGAACCTGGCCGGCGGCGTCACAGCGACGCCGTTCGCACAACGTGTCATTGGCGATCCGAATCCGGACTTCACCGCCACGTTCAGCAACACCTTCGATCTGCCGTCAGGCGTGCAATTCAGCTTTCTGCTCGACGGCCGGTTTGGCAACGACGTGGCGAATTTTACCCGCCGCATCACCGAGTTCTTCGGCTCCGACGCGATTCTGGAGTTGGAGGCCAGCGGCGACACCGTGCGGCGGACGTTCGGCCGCAATCCCGCGGGACGGATTCAGATTTACGAGGAGTACATCGAGGACGGCTCGTTCGTGAAGTTGCGCGAGGTCGCAATCTCCAAGCGCTTCGAAGGTGCGTGGCTCTCGCCGGTGGGCGCGACATCGATGACGCTTCGGCTGGCCGGCCGGAATCTGCACACCTGGACGGATTATCGCGGGCTCGATCCGGAGGTGAACCTCTTCTCCGCGCAGACGGTGGCTCGCGGCGTCGATTTCGCCACCATTCCGTTGCCACGAACGTTCGTGGCCAATCTCACCTTCACCTTCTGAGGAGGGCGCGATCATGACCTTCCGGTACACGGTGCATAGTGTGCGGCGCGCGCTCCTGCTCACTGCAATGGGCGTGGCGGTGACTGCCTGCGATCTCGATCTGGAAAATCCTAACGCGCCGACTGAAAGCCAGGTGGTGCAGAGCGCTGATGGCGTGCTGTCCGTCACCGTCGGCATGCAGGCGCAGTTCGCTCAGACGATCGAGGATTACATGGTCACCAACTCACTGGTGACCGACGAGTGGGGTACGCGGCAGATCGCCCTGATCTCGTACATCTCCCTGTTCACCGGCGAGAATTTCGACGCGAGCTACGGCGTGGTGCAGGCGCCATTCGCCAATTCGTACCAGGTGATTCGCTCGGCCAACACGGTCATCGCCGGCACCGAGCAGGTGCAGCTCGGCGCCGCGACTACCGCTGGCGTGCGCGCCACTGCGTATGTATTCAAGGCGATGGCGCTCGGTTTTCTCATTCAGCAGTACGAGTCGGTGCCGGTCGACGTGACCGAGCTTGGCGGCACGCCCGCGCCACGGGATGAGGTGCTGGATACGGTGCTCGTTCTGCTCGAGCGTGCGCGCACGGAGTTGGAGCCGTTCGCCGATGCGGACCTGGCGTCTTTCCGCTCGCGCGTACTCGGGCCGGGATTCAATCTGCGCGAAACCATCGATGCGATGCTGGCGCGCTACTACCTGATGGACAGCCAGTACACGGCGGCGATCACCGCGGCGGACCGGGTGGATCTTACGATGCTCTCGGTGCTGGAGTACCTGCCGCCGACACGCAACCCGATCGAAAATCTGGCGTTTCAGCTCAGATACGTGGGCGGGTTGCAGAGCTTCGTGGACGAAGCGGAAGCGGGCGACCAGCGGCCTGCGTACTGGCTGGACGTGGCGGCCAGTCCGTTGGCGGCCAATCCACCGGACAGCGTCATCAAGCCGCTGCTCAAATACTCCGTTCCGACGGCGCCGTTTCCGCTGTATCTGCCTGACGAGATGAAGTTGATCAAGGCGGAAGCGTACACCCGGCTGGGGCAGTTCAACCTTGCCGAGCCGTTGGTGAACGAGGTGCGGACGCAGACCTCTTCGCAGGTCGACGAACCGATCGCCGGACTGGCGGCACTGCCGCCGACGGCGCTCGATTCGGAAGGCGAGCTGCTCGCACAGATCGCCTACGAACGGCGGTA
>JBPCLX010000019.1:0-4816 GCA_051002815.1 Gemmatimonadaceae bacterium | reverse complement strand
CCGCTGTCGCATTTCCTCGATCCACGCGCGCACCTCGACTTCGAGCACCGGCAACGGTATCGAGCCGTTGCGCAGAACCACGTGGTGGAATTCCCGGATGTCGAAGCGGCTGCCGAGGGCCTGTTCGGCTTCGGCACGCAGCCGCCGGATCGTCAACTCGCCGAGTTTGTAAGCCAGCGCCTGACCCGGCCATGAGATGTACCGGTCGGTCTCCGTTCCCACCTCGTGCAGTGACAGTGCGGTGCGCGATCCCAGATAGTCCATCGCCTGCTGTCGCGTCCAGCCCCTCGTGTGCAGCCCGGTGTCGATCACCAGCCGGCAGGCACGCCACATTTCGAACGTCAGGCGCCCGAAGTCGTTATACGGATCGGTATAGAACCCGGCTTCCAGCCCAAGGCGCTCGGCGTACAGACCCCAACCCTCGCCGAAGGCCGAGATGTACGTATTTCGCCGGAATTCGGGGAGCTCGCCGAGCTCACGCGAGAGAGCGACCTGGAGATGGTGCCCGGGAACGGCTTCGTGCAGCGTCAGTGCCTCCAGTGTATAGAAGGGACGGCTCGGAAGATCGTAGGTGTTCACCCAGTAGGTGCCTGCCTCCAGACTGCCCGGCGGCGCCTCGACGTAGCGGCCGGCGGTGTACTTGGGCGCAAGGTGAGCCGGCACCGGCTCCACACCGTACGGCTGCCGCGGGCCTGCTCGGCTTCGGCACGCAGCCGCCGGATCGTCAACTCACCGAGTTTGTACGCCCGCGCCTGACCCGGCCACGAGATGTACCGGTCGGTCTCGGTTCCGACTTCGTGCAGTGATAGTGCTGTGCGCGATGCCAGATAGTCCATTGCCTGCTGTCGCGTCCAGCCCCTGGTGTGCAGCCCAGTGTCGATCACCAGCCGGCAGGCACGCCACATTTCGAACGTCAGGCGTCCGAAGTCGCTATACGGATCGGTATAGAACCCGGCTTCCAGCCCAAGGCGCTCGGCGTACAGACCCCAACCCTCGCCGAAGGCCGAGATGTACGTGTTGCGCCGGAATTCGGGGAGTTCGCCGAGCTCACGCGAGAGAGCCACCTGGAGATGGTGCCCGGGAACGGCTTCGTGCAGCGTCAGTGCCTCCAGTGTATAGAAGGGACGGCTCGGAAGATCGTAGGTGTTCACCCAGTAGGTGCCTGACTCCAGACTGCCCGGCGGCGCCTCGACGTAGCGGCCGGCGGTGTACTTGGGCGCGAGGTGAGCCGGCACCGGCTCCACGCCGTACGGCTGCCGCGGCAACGTCTTGAACAGCGAGGGCAGCTTGCCATCCATTCGCTTGGCGATCCACGACGCGCGTTCCAGCAGCTCGTCAGGCGTCTTTGGATAGAACCGGGGATCGGTACGCAGCATTCGAATGAACTCCGCCAGCGTACCCGCGAAGTTCACCCGGCGCATGACGTCGGCCATCTCGCTCTCGATGCGTGCCACTTCAGAGAGTCCGATGGCATGGATCGAGTCGGCGGTCAGCGGGAGCGTGGTGTACTTCCGAATCTGGCGCAGGTAGTGCGCCTCGCCCTCGGGCAGATCGTGAGCGGCGGTGGTAGTGCGGGTTGCCGGAATGTAGTCCCGCGTCATGAACGTCAGGAACTCTCTATAGGCGCTGACGACGCTATCGCGAATTACCGTCCGTGCCGCCTGCCGGAGGCGCGCGCGCTCGGCCTCCGGGATCTGCTGGGGCAGCTTGGTGAGCGGTTCGAAGAAGAGGCTGCTGTCGGGATCGGACACCACGTGCGAGGCAATCGTCACCTCGTAGCCGTCCAGAACCACGCGCGGCATGGTAAACCCATCGCGCATTCCGCGCCGCATGTTGGCGATGTGCTCGCGAAAGTAGCGCGGCACCTGATGCAGCCGCGTGATGTATTTCTCCACTTCGGGGATGGTCTGCCGGGGCTGATTCGACGGTAGCCGGGCCAACCCAATGTGGAACCCCGCGTCGGCGAGGATGGGGATTCGTTCCTCGCCACCCTCGATCTCCCCGAGCGCGATACGCAGCATTTCCTCGAGCATTGACGCGCTCACCCTGTCGGCGGCATCGAGCGGACTCCGGTCGATCGCACCCAGCTGGCGCAGGTACGCCTGCAGTGTATCGCGGCGCCGTGCGTAATCGGCCGGCGCGACGCCCGGCAACCGGTCGTCGTACCGCCTGTCGCCCACACTAGTCGCCAGAAGCGGGCTCTCGCGCAGCTCGAATTCCCATTCCGCGGCCATGAGCGCCTCGAGGCTTGCCGCCGCCCCTCCCTGGGCGCCGACAGCTGCCGGAATGGGGAGCGCTACCAGGCTCAACATGAGCCCGTACCGGCGCAAAGCCGACGTCATTCGCCGTCCTGTCATTATTGCTCCGAGAAGTCGCCATAGCCGCTGCGCCGCCGTATAATGTGCGGGTCGCGGATAGCGGCTCAGGTCGCGGGCTATTGGGAACGTTCCCCCGCGCGCGACCCTCGCCGCTTGCTTCGCTCGCTCGCTTGATACTGAGCCTCCAATCCACCAGGCACAACCCTCGTCCCTCGCCCCGCGCCCCTCGACCCGCAACCCGCAATTGTCCTCCCTTCTCCCTCTCAGATCCCAGCGCACCACCTACGACGTGGCGATCATCGGTTCCGGCGCCGGCGGCGGCATCGCGGCGTACGCGCTCACACAGGCCGGCGCCAATGTCGTTATGCTCGAAGCCGGCGGACCGTGGGACAACGCGACCGATTCGGCGATGCTGGTTCCGAACTATGCCTCGCCCCGCCGCGGCGCCTCGACCCGGGAGCGGCCGTTCGGCGAGTTCGACGCCTGCATCGGCGGTTGGGACATCGAAGGCGAACCGTACACGAGGGCACCGGGAACGCGTTTCGATTGGTGGCGCGCCCGGATGCTCGGCGGACGGACCAATCACTGGGGGCGGATCTCGTTGCGTTTCGGGCCTGACGACTTTCAGGGGCAGGCGCAGGATGGCCTGGGTGACAACTGGCCCATCTCGTACGATGATGTGGCGCCTTACTACGATCGCGTGGACGATCTGGTGGGCATTTTCGGCAGCCACGAGAATCTGCGGAACCACCCGGACAGCAGGTTTCTCCCCGCACCGCGTCCACGCTGCTACGAGCTGCTCGTCAAGCGGTCCGCCGACCGGCTGGGGGTGAAGTGCATTCCGGCGCGGCTGTCGATTCTGACCAAGCCGCTCAATGGCCGGCCGGCCTGTCACTACTGCGGCGACTGCTACCGCGGATGTAAGGTCAACGCGAATTTCTCCAGCCCTGGCGTGCTACTCACTCCGGCGCTCGCCACCGGACGCCTGACGATTCACACCGATGCGATGGCGCGGGAGGTGACCGTCGGTTCGAACGGATTGGCGACCGGCGTCAGCTACATAGACAAGGCGACCGGTGAGGACCGTCACATCCAGGCACGTGTCGTGGTACTCGCCGCCAGCGCCTGTGAGTCGGCGCGTATCCTGTTCAACAGCAGGAGCAGCCGTTTTCCCCAGGGCCTCGGCAACTCCAGCGGAATGGTCGGCAAGTACCTGACCGACACCACCGGCACCGATGTCGCCGGCTTCATTCCGGCGATGATGGATCACGTTCCTCATAACGAGCAGGGCGTGGGTGGAGGGCACATCTACATGCCCTGGTGGATCGACAACAAGACGTTGAATTTTCCGCGCGGTTACCACATCGAGGTCTGGGGCGGGCTCGGGCAGCCGAGCTACGGCTTCATGGGTGGAATTCAGCGCTACCCGCCCGGCGGCGGCTACGGCACGCAGCTCAAGAACGACTATCGGCGTTACTACGGCGCGACCGTCGGGTTCTCCGGACGCGGCGAGATGATCCCTAACGCCGATTCGTATTGCGAGATCGATCCGACGGTTGTCGACCGGTTCGGCATTCCGGTGCTGCGATTCAACTGGAAGTGGAGCGATCACGAGTACGAACAGGTGCGGCACATGCAGGAGACCTTCCGCGCACTCATCGCCGACATGGGCGGCGAGGTCTGGTCGCCAATGCCCACCAGGGAACAGGGCTACGGGATCGCCGCCGGTGGACGCATCATCCACGAACTTGGCTGTACGAGGATGGGGAACGATCCCTCAAAGTCCGTGGTCTCGTCGAATTGCCAGGCTCACGACTGCAAGAACGTCTTCGTCGCCGACGGCGGGCCGTTCGTATCGCAGGCGGACAAGAATCCCACCTGGACGATCATGGCGCTGGCGTGGCGCACGAGCGACTACATAACCCAACAGCGAAAGGCAGGCGCGTTATGAGCGGCGATGCGGGAATCACCCGCCGGCAGGCGCTGGGTCTGGCCGGCGCCGCGCTGGTAGTGCCGGCGCTCGATTGGAGCGACGCACAAGCGGAGCGCGCCACGCGGATGGTCCAGCGCACGGCCGCAACCGGCGCTCCATTCGCCGAGCCCAAGTTCTTCACCGCCGAGGAGTGGGAGACGGTGAACATGCTCGTCGATTACATAATCCCGAAGGATGATCGCTCCGGCAGCGCGACCGATGCGAAAGTCCCGGAGTTCATGGACTTCATGATGAGCGATGCCGAAGCCAGTCCGGCGAGTCAGGTGGCGATTCGCGGCGGATTGGCCTGGATCGACGGCGAGACCCGCAAGCGGTTCGGACAACGGTTCGTTGCGGCCACCGACGCCCAGCGCCGGGTCGTACTCGACGACATCGCGTGGCCCAATCATGCGCGCCCGGAGATGTCGCACGGTGTCGCGTTCTTCAACCGCTTTCGCGACCTCACCGCGTCAGGCTTTTTTTCCAGCGCGATCGGCTTTCGGGATCTCGACTTCCGAGGCAACAC
>JBPCLX010000018.1:0-6835 GCA_051002815.1 Gemmatimonadaceae bacterium | reverse complement strand
CGACCCGCGACCCTCGCTACTCCAACCCTGCTCCTGACAGGTCGACTTCTGCCTCTCGCTGATCGCGAAGCTTCTGAATCGATCCACGCATCATCGACGCTATCGAGCACTCGGCGCGCAGCACCTCTATCAGCGCTTCGGCCTGCTTAGCCTGTACCACGAGTGTACCGGAGCGCTCCATCACCTGATCGACTACCGCGCGCTGAGCCGAGATCAATTCGACCGTCGATCGCACGTCACGCGAAAGCGCTTCGGCACGGGCGAGACGCACTTCCAACTGCTCGATCTGCATGCGGCGTTCGTCGAAATCGTTCATGGCGCTGGTGGCGCCTTCGAGCCGTTGACGCATGTCGTCGAGCAGTGTCCGTGTTTCTTCAATGTCCTGTCGCGCGACTGCGATCGATCGAACATCCGCGGTGGTGCGCTCCGCGATTTCGAACACGTGCTTGACCTGTGCATGCACGGCGTCGACCGTAGCCTGCCGTCCCATGATCTGCTCCAACGCCTGAGAGGCCGAGACACGCGCCGACTCCGACCGGCCGAGCAGCGCCTCGAGCTCCGTTATCCGCTTGTCGACATCGCCTAGCGAGGCAGCGCGACCCTCCAGATCGTGCGCCAGATCACCGAGCATCGATCCACGCGTTTCTGCTTCATCGAGCTGTGCCGCGATCGCACGGCTTACCTCCTCGAGCTGACGCGCCGCCTCGGCGGCCTCGCGCCGCACTTCCGACGCCTTTGTCAGGTGCTCCGATGCCTTGTCGATCGCGCCCTGCCGCTGCTCGACCTCCTGACTAAGCGATTGTACGCGATCGCTGATCTCGTCGAGCTGCTGCGCATGTGCCTCGAGTGCTACGACCGATGCGCTGATCGATCCCATGCGCCGCTCGGCGGTCTCTACAGCGGCCGATACCGCTCCAATCGTGTTCGTGACACGCTGCGCCTCTGCTGCCTGACGCGAAAGGTCGGCGAACCTCGATTCGGCGGTATCCATGCGTGTGCGAATCCCGGAGCTGCGCTCATCGAGCTGCTCGGCGGTCGTCTCCATCCCATCCAGTCGCTCGTGCAGCTCGTCCACCGCTGCAGCTCGCGACTCGATCGATTCAATCGACCCGGTCACGCGCTGTACTTCCTGACGCAGCGCCTCTACGGCCGGCGTCGCTCGCTCCAGCTCATCGACGTGTCCACGCAACGTGCGCATCCGTTCGTCAGCTTCAGCAAGCCAGGCATTCGTTTCCGCCTGGCGATCGCGAAGCCGCGCCATCTCCGTCGATGCGACCCGCGTCTGTTCCAGACCATCGCGAATGGATTCCTGTGCGCCATTCAATGTGGTCAGCTCACTGGACACCTGGTCGATGAGCGGCCGTGCCTCCTCTACCCGATGCATTCGCTCGGCAAGCTCGCGCAGCGTCTCGTCGAGCTCCCCTACGTCGTCGCGCACTACGCGCAGTCGTTCGGCTTGCGTCGTGATGCGCATCACATCTTCAGAAATGTGCGCCACCTGCGATGCAAGTGAGCGTGCCCGGCCATCGGTCTCGGAGACGAGGCGCGCGGACGCGTCCACGGTTCCGAATCTCTTCTCGCAGTCATTAACGAAGCCGCGCAGCTCGGCGATCCGCTCGCTGGCCGCGTCGAGGCTCCTGTTCTCGAGTTCGAACCGCTCGGCGCTCGCGCGCATCTCCTCGCGCAGCGATGTGAGCTCGCGCTTGGCGTCGCGCTCGGCCTCATCGAGCTCGCGTTGCGACAGGGAAATCTCGGAGCTGCGAGCGAGCACGGTCGTGTGCAGCGCCTGTACGTCGGCGAGCTTGCTCTCCAGTGCGCTCAGTGTGCGGGTCTGCTCTTCCTGTCGCTGCAGTGCCGCATCGAACTGGCCTCCCAGCGAAACGACCTGCGATGATTGCGCGATCGCGCGTTCCACCGTGTCGCGCTGCTGCTCGAGTGCCGCCGTCCGCTGTGCAACCTGGTCAGCGATGGACTTGAGCACGGCGAGCTGGTGCTGAACGTCGGGAATTCCCGCGGCAAGCCGGAGGAGGCCGGCCAGCGCCTGATCGGCAGAGGCGGCGCGGCTCTCGAGAGCGTCCATCTTCGTGGCGGCCGCCTGCTGGCGCTGATCGACGCCTTCGAGCCGGATGGTAGCGTGCTTGTGGGCGCGCAGCACGTCGTCGTGGACAGTACGCAGGCGAATGACGTTGTCGAACAGGTCGCGGATCTGAGTCCGGATGGTCCCGGCTTCCCCACGCATTGCGGAGAACTCCGTGCTGAGCTCGGTGATTCGCTCGAAGTCTTGGCCCAGCTCGAGCGCGGTCTCGACTTTTTCGACGAGATCGGCGAGGGAGGCACCGACACGAGCGACTTCGGACTCGGTAGCGGACAGGTTCGCGCTGGCAAGCTCCTGCGATTCGGCCAAAGTCGTGGCCTGGTCACGGACGGTCGCGAATTGCGCGGCGATCTCCTCGGTCGCAGCCAATTGGGACCCGACGCTGTTGATCCGCTCCTCCAGGGTCGCGATCTCGCTTCCGCGCTCAACTGTGGAATCGACGGACCGCAGAGCTTCGGCGGCGCGCTCGGCGCGCTCGACCAAAGCCTCGAGCGCGGCGGCATCGTAGGCGGGTTGGCTGGCGGCACTCAGCCGGTCGTTGCTGCTATTCGACGAGCCGTTCGTCGAATGGCGCTTCTTGAAATTTGGAATCGAGATCATCACTGCCTCTGCGAAGTGGCCCCGGGACGCGCGGAATTATCCGCCGTACCTTGAGGACGTTTCGCACCGGAGCGCAGTCACAGTCTTATATGATCCAATTTGCGGGGACGCGCTTGCGATCGCCTGGGAACAGTGAAAAAGGGTCGAATAGGCTAGCGACTTTTTCCTAGCGAACTGATCAGTGGGTGACATGAATCACGATTCACGATCTCATCGCTTGCGGGGGGGCAGGCGGGGATTTTTCTGCCAATTCGGAAAACAGGCGGTATATTGTCGTGAAACGTTTCACAACTCGTTATGTGCTGTTCGCGTTCGGCTCGACCACGGGTTCGCTTTGGGTATCGGAGAATCAGGGCGACAGCTGGCAGACCGTCTCCGAGCATCTGCCGCCCGTTTACGCTGTACGTTTCATTTCCACCGGCGGCCGCTGAAGCGGCTGTGCCTAACCCCATGAGGTTCACGAGGTCATGATGTCACGTTCCCTATCGCTCGCAGCAGCGCTCCTCTGCCTCTCGGGAAGTTCAGCGGCCGCGCAGCACGAAGCCCGTCACGAGTCTCATCACCCCGCGATCAAGTTGGTCGAGACCCATCGCCAGCTTTGGAAGCAGGTTACGAGCAGTGTAACTCGCGCCGCCGAGCAGATGCCGGAGGCCGATTATTCCTACCGGCCGGTCGAGACGGTGCGGACGTTCGGTGAGCTGATTGGCCACATAGCCGGCGCGCAGGCCATGATATGCGCAATCGCCCTCGGCGAGGCTCCGCCAGCCGAGGACGCGGTGGAGAAGAGCGCCAAGACCAAGATGGCTCTCCTCGCGGCCCTCGAGCAGTCGACGGCGAAATGCGACAAAGCCTATGCCCAGCCCGACACGTCCGTTCTTGCGGCCGCTACCATGTTCGGAATGAACACGACCCGCCTGTACGCGCTCGGCATGAATGCGCTGCATAACGGCGAGCACTACGGCAACATGGTCACCTACATGCGCATGAAAGGCATGGTACCCCCATCGAGCCAGAATCAGTGACGTCTGAGCGGGGCTCGCCGGCCGCGAGCCTCGCGAGGCACCGCCGTCAGGGCGCGAGCGCTGCTTTCGTCAGGCGCATCTCGATGATCTTCATCCAGTTGGTCTTGCCATCGGCCGATCGCTCCCCGATCTCGTGCCAATCGCCATCGGCTGTTCGGGTGATCGTGTAGCGAAGCTGACCGGCCTGTCGATGAGGAAAGCCCCACACCATCGCGTCCGCTCCAACGACCGGTTGTGCGTCGACGGCCTGTCCATTGGCCAGGTGCGCGCGCATGCGATAGCCTTTCTCCTCGGCGTCCCACCACACCGTGGCGAACGCGTCGTGGACCACACGCTCCACACCAACTTCGATTACCGTGCCTCGTCCAGCGATGGTGAGAACGGTTCCCCCCGCCGCCCACTCAACGACTTCATGCTGTGCGGCCTCGACGGGTTCACCGGGACCGACGATCACGGACGCTTTGCCCCGCCACTCGCCGATGAGGTAGCCAAGCTTCTGCATTTTGGAACTCGCTCTTTTTCATCCCCCTTTCCCTTTTCCCGTTTCCCCTTTCCCGCTTCCTCGGACCTTACGGCTTGACGTCGACGTGCTCGATCAGTCGTAGCCGCTGTTCGAGCAACTTCGGCGTGTACGCCGTCATGCGAACTATCTCGTTCACCAGGTGCGGCTGATCGGCGAATCCGGACCGTGCGGCAATAGTCGACCACGGGGAATTTCCGCCCCCGATGACGCGGCCAAGCGTCTGCCTGAGCCGGCGTATGCGCGCATACTCCTTGGGTGAGAGACCGGTCGTGTCGCCGAAACGCCGGCGCAGCTGGCGGTCGCTCATCCCGAGCCCGCGGGCAACGGCGCCTATCGCGCGGTCCAGATGGGCATCGATCATTACGAGGGCCTGACGCACGAGCAGATCAATCGCGCCGGTGGTCGGGCTCGCCCCGATCGCGGTTCCGAAAATTCCAACCGCATCCGAGAGGGTCGCGGCATCTCGCGTTGCCGCGAGCAACCGCTCTCCGAGCCCGCCTAGCATCTGGATTTGCAGGCGTTCGTTGCGTGCACGTCGAGGATCGATCTCGCAAATGGCCCTCGCCGCGTCCGCCCAGAATCGAATGCCGCGAAAGGCAAGGCCAGGTTGAACGGGAACGGCGACCGGTTCGGTCCGGGCGCCCATCACAGTGAGCACGACGGTGTTCCCCTCGTGCATCCCCCAGACCACCGACATTCCGGCGTCTGGCCAGAGCGTGTGAGTGGCCGGTGCGCCGGCGCGCACCTCGAACCCCCAGTATGCCAGCACCACGCCGGCGGGTTCGCTGGGCGGATCGACCTCGAAATAGAGGAGTGGCGGGGACATGAGTGGCAGGAGGTTTTCGCGCAACGCCGGGGTAGACGAACGGCAATATGGGCAGGCATTCGGGCAGGCGTCACCCCCAATTCCGCCCACTCCGTCTCTGTTGCCTCTTACGGGACCTTGTACCGTCGCGTACGCTGAGGGGGGGACATGAGAAGGGCATCGTCAACTCAACTTCGATTCATCGATTGCCACACATGCGCCAGACGCACGAGCCGGTCACAATGGGCAGCCCACGCTCCCGAATCGTGGAAACCGGCATGTTCCGAATCACCGAAGCGTGGTTCCCTCCGCACAGCGTGCTCGAGCCGCACACCCATGATCGAAGCATCGTTGCTGTCATGCTCGAGGGCTCCTTCGAAACCGAAATCGGCAGGCAGCGGATCGAGTGCATTCCCAAGACCACGTGGACCGAGCCTCGGGAAGAACGTCACGCGAACCACGTCGGCAAGAGCGGCGCCCGGGTGCTGGTCACGCAACCACACCCCGATCGCCACGAGCTGCTCGCTCCGTTCGGCCGGTTGCTCGATGAGGTGCTCGACATTCGCGATCCCGCCATAGCGCAGGATGCACGTAGGGTATCCGCCGAGGTCGCCAAACCGGATTCCCTGTCTCCGCTGGCGATGGATTCGCTCGTAATGCTGATGATGACCCGTGCGGTTCGGGGGTCAATGCGGCGGCGACGCGAAAGCGAGGTGCCACGCTGGCTTCTGCAGGCGCGTGACGTAGTCCACGCACACTTTCGCGACCACCTGGATCTCACCGCCGTCGCGGCCACTGTAGGCGTGACTCCCTGGCATCTCGCGCGCACCTTTCGACGCCACTTTCACCTGAGTGTCGGCGAGTACGCGCGGGCGTTGCGCGTGGAGTGGGCGCTTCAGCGGTTGTCGGCGACCGCCATGCCGATCGCCGAGATCGCTCAGCGGGCGGGGTATACCGATCAGAGTCACCTGACGCGGGCCTGCAAGGCACAAACCGGGCTGGCCCCCGCTGCCTATCGCCGGCGCGAGCAGGAGTAGAGCAGGGCTCGCCCTACTCCTGCTCAGCCCGATCTACGGCCTGACCTGAATGTTGCCTTCGACGACCGCCCACGTGTTGCCCTCGTTCCAGAGCTGTGCCTGGCAATATTGCTCCGAGGTGATGATTCCTCCGCCACCCTCGAAGCCTAGCACGGTCGTACGATCGTCAGGCGATTGGCCTTCGCCGTAATCCACCACCCTGAACCAGGCATCCCTGCCCGGCTGGTGAATCGGGGTCAGGACAGCGGGGTTCGTCGAATTGTTCTGGGTGATGACGCCGCCGATCCAGGCCCGGCCATTCACCGGGTCGAACGAAACGCAGGTGACCGTTCCCTGAAAGTCCACCGATCCACCCCCGCTCACATAGACATGGCGGAACTGCCCGTTGGCGCTGCCATCCGCCTTGGTCTTGGCGTTGAAGGAGAAGCTGAGGAGCGAGAAGCCCGGCGGCAGCTGCGCCTTGCCACCGCCGGTCGTTGAGGCGGTGACGCCTCGATTGGCGCTCGCCGTCGGACTGCCGGGGGGTAATTCCGTCGGTCTGGATGAATCACATGCGACCAACGCCGTCGTTGTCGCCAGCGCAGCGACAATTGACAATCTCATAGACACTCTCCGGTCCGGGTAAATAGCTGTGGACGAGGAAAGTACGACCGGAGTGCGCGGGATTCTTGTATGGCGGTGAGGTGAGTTGTACAGGGGTGCGCCACATTCAGAGAGAATTCGGCAGCTCCCGCGCGCAGTCCGCCGCCCGTG
>JBPCLX010000017.1:0-5420 GCA_051002815.1 Gemmatimonadaceae bacterium | reverse complement strand
GCTCTGCAAGCGCAGGATCCAGAGCCGCTCCCGCCCGCGCCGGCCGACGTGCCGACCCTGGTGGTCCTTCTCACGGTCGATCAGCTCCTCCCCGGCTACTTCGAGCGGTTCGGTGAGTTGAGCGGCGGATTGGGCCGGCTGTACCGCGGCGGGGCGGTGTTCACCAACGCCTTTCACGACCACGCCAACACCGAAACCGCTCCGGGACACGCATCCACGATGAGTGGGCGATTTCCAGCGAGTACCGGCATCGTGAGTAATGCGGCAGGTGTTCAGGATCCCCAGGCGCCGCTGATCGGGGGGGCGGCCGGTCCGGGCGCATCCCCATTCCGCTTTCGCGGCAGCACGCTCACCGACTGGCTGCGTTTCAAGGACCCGACTTCCAGGGCACTGTCGGTAAGTCGAAAGGATCGTGGCGCCATTCTGCCTATCGGCCGCGATCCTCAGGATGTGTACTGGTACGCCTCGAACGGGACCTTCACCACCAGCACGTGGTATCGCGACACGTTGCCATCATGGGTCCAGCGGTTCAACGCGCGACGAATGCCGCACTCCTATGCGGGTCGCGAATGGACCCTCATGCTCGATGAGAGTGCGTATCCGGAAGCGGACAGTCTGGAACTGGGGAGTGCGCGAGGGAACGTGCTTTTTCCGCACGTAGTACCTTCGACGCCTGACAGTGCGGCGGGCTTTCTCCCCAACTTTCCATTCATGGACGAGGTGACGCTGGCATTCGCGATCGAAGGAATGCAGGAGCTGCAGCTCGGGAGTGGTCCGCAGACCGACATTCTCGCCGTTTCGCTTTCGGCGACCGATGCGGTGGGGCACGCGTTCGGCCCGGATTCGCGCGAACTGCACGATCACATTCTGCGGCTGGACCGCATGGTCGGCGTGTTTCTCGATTCGCTGTTCCGGTTACGCGACTCGTCGAGGGTGGTTATAGCGCTGACATCCGATCATGGCGTCGCTCCGTACCCGCGTGTGCGCGAGCAGTTAGGCAGGGGTGCCGCTGTCTATCTCGACTCGCGCGACCGGTTGCGCGCGTTCACCGAGGCGTTGCCTGCTGCCGGAGTACCCGGAGGGGCGGTGGGTATAGAGGACGGCGTGCTGCTCGTCGATAGGCCGGCGCTCACTCGTGCCGGAGTGAACGCCGACTCCCTGATCACCTCGTTCATCTCGATTGCCCGGGAAATTCCTGGGGTAGCGCGAGTGGACCGGATGAGCGAGCTGATGCGCGCCGACACGGCGACGGACTTCATTGCGCGCCGGTGGCTGCACATGCTGCCGCCGGACATGCCGGCAGAGGCGGTGCTGACGCCAGTGGAGTACGCGGTACCGCTGGGTTCGACCTACGCACAGCATGGCTCGCCGTACGACTACGACGCCCACGTACCGGTGATCTTCTACGGCCGCCCGTTCCGCGCCGGCAGATACGACGAGTTCGCTAGAGTCGTCGACATCGCACCGACGCTCGGGTGGGTGACCGCGACTACTCCGCTGGAAAAACTGGACGGCCGGGTGCTCCGCGCCGCAATACGCTAGGCGGTGGCGGTGGCTGCGCACGATCCGCTGCGCGATCTCAATCGGGCGTACGACGAGGCACGGTACGGCTCGGCACGTACGCTGAACCTGCGTGATTCGCTGCCCACGCCTGAAGATGCGGTCGCCCGGCTGGAGGCATGGATCAGGCAGCAACAGGTGGAGCGCGCCGGGGAGGTGCTGGTGATCACCGGACGAGGCAAGGGAAGCGCCGGCGGAGTGTCACCGGTACGCGTCGCGGTCGTGACGCGTCTGTCGAAGTTGCAGAGGATGAACATCGTCGAAGGCGTGCGCCAGCACACGCCCGGGTCGTTCGTCGTGCGACTGGCACCGTTTCGGGCTCAGGTGGAGAAAAAGTCAGCGGCCTCCAAAGCGGTCCCGGCTCAGGATGCGAAAGCCCTGCAAGCGCTTGCGGGCGCGACGCGGGCGTTGCTGCGCCGGTTGGCTGATTGCGAGCTCCGGGCACTCGGTGTGCGTGATCCCGGTCCGTTCCTCGCTGAAGAAATGGTCAGACAGTTCGAGCGGCTGGCGGCCACGCTCTCCGAAGGCACCGACCGCGAAGCACTGCTGCGAGCGGCGGCGGAAGATGCATTGGAGCGGTGTGAGGACTGATTCCGCGACACGCAACGCCGGGTTTTGGGCGACAGGAGATCTGCATGCGATGGAAACGGTTGGTCGCGGCGATGATCGTGCTGGGGTGTGGCCGCGGCGACGTTCCGCGCGAGGGGGCTGTGAATGTCGACGAGTCAGCGGCGACGGACGTGATCGGCCGTCCTGAAGGTGCGGACTCCGTTCCGCCCGAAATGCGCGATCGCGATTCGGACGCGCCGCGGCCAGTCGACTCGCTCGACCGGCAGGCTGGCGATCGTCAGGCAAAAACGCCGTCCGATTCGGAGTTCAAGCGTCCAGAGCGCCGTCCGGTACGCAACGTGCCTCCGCTCACCCGTCCCGACACGACGCCCTGACTTGCTAGCCGAGAGTAGCGAGAACCACGGTGATGAGCATCGCGGCGGCGAGGAGGAAGAGGGCGATGTGTCGCATCGTTGCACCGCGCGATGGTGGCGGCGGTACTCGATAGGGCTCCACGTATGGCAGCCGGACCACCAGACTCGCGCCTGACGACCGGCGAGCAGACGTCGCGTCGGCAAGCGGCACCGACTCCAGCGCGATCACTTGCTCTTCCGCCGAACCGCCGGTCGGCGCGAGGCCCGCGTCATCGGCATGCCGCGAGCGGTGACCCAGATAGGCGCGCGGCAGTGTTTTTCCTTCACCGGTGAGCGTCGCCGGTGCCGCTGCGCCGATCGCACGCATTACGCCTGTCGTACGGGACCGCTTGCGCATCGATGGCGGCGCCGGCGTGGCGAACGGCTCGCCAAATGCCGCCGCGGGCAGCTGCACTTCTCGCTCTCCCCGAGGCGACTGAAGCTTTGCCGAAACGGAGTAGCGCGGGGTGCTGCGAGACGCGAACGGCGTGAGGTCAGGCCGTATTGTCGGTGACAGCACGTCTCCGCTCGCCCGCGGCGGCTCCAGCGTTGCGAGAAGCGCGCGCGAGCCGATGTCGCTGCGTGAGGGTCCGCCGGAACAACCGCACGCGGTCGCCGGCGCGAGATCGATGAGGGAGACGGCGCCACGCTCGATGCAGGCGGCCGCCTGATCGGTGCCATCATTGCCGGCGAGAACTACGAGCTCGTGAGGTACTGCCTGTCGCAGCGCGGCGGGGTAGGGCGCGCCCCCGGGCAGCGACAAGTACCGCCGGTGGCCGGGGGCAGGTTCGTCAGGCATTGTGGAAGGATCCTTGTCCGCGCGTGACAGCGCATCGAGCAGCGCAGCGACCGTCCAGACCTGATCTAGCTCGCCATCGGTCGTTCCGCCGCAATCCCCGATGTACGTGATCCGTACCCGAGTAGGCGCGTACAGCATGCGCAGATACCGCGCGGCGGCCACCCCCGGGCATACCAGGGACAGAACATGCCGCGTGAGGCGCGAGTCGCCGTTGGCAGCCGCGTGGGTGGCCGGACAGGCACAGAGAACCACGGACTCCCTGCCCCGCGGGCCGAGATACCGGAGCGTAGCCTCGGCGATCAGCTCGTCGCCCCACGACCCCGGCACTACCGCATCGAACCCCAGACCGCCGCATGCGGCGATCAACTGAGCCTGAGTGGCCGGCGCCGCGGCGACTACCGCGTCGGGACCAAGGACGGCGAGTGACGAAAAATCGGAGGAAATGGCGGCGGAATTCTCGGGGAGAGGCACGTTCTCGGCTAGCAGGTGCGACCGAAGCTTGACAGCCAAATGGCGCGCTGTCCAGTGCGGCCCAACGATTGCAACAGATGTAGCATCCGCGCTCCCGTCCGCGACGCTGCACCGAGGAGCAGTTCGCCGTCGTCGGTCGCAACGTTTGCGGAAGGTGTGATGTGCTCGCCGTACAGCTGAAACCAAATCCAAGACTGAAGCCCGAGGACCTCGAGGGGCTGGTGCCCTACGGAGCCACTACCCGCTGGCCCGCCGGCTTTACAGTATACGAACGATTGGCCGCCGCCGATGGGATTTTCGTCGTACGCTCCGGCCAGATCGTACTTCGCAATCCGATCGGATCGGCCCGGAGCTTCGTTCCCTGGGTTGCCACGGCCGGCGAGACGTTCGGAGGCGAAGGCCTGCAGCCGAACGCACGCTACGCGAGCGCCGCCCGTTCGGAGGGGGAGAGCGAAACTCTTCATCTGAGCAGTGCGCAGTTCTCCGCGCTGCTGCGGGAAGCCCCCTCGGCTGCATTGTCTCTCGTCAGGCAGGTGATGGCCGAGCGCACCACGCTCCTCGAAAAATACGGAGAGCATGCTACCCTCACCGTCGAGCAGCGGTTGGTCGCGGCGCTCGTTCGCCTATCGACAGTCACTAACGGGACACCGGCCGTCGACCGGCCAACCATCTCCCGGCGGTTGCTCGGAGAACTGGTCGGCGCCACCCGCGAAAGCATCTCGCTGGTGCTTGGGCGCTTGAGCGCCGAAGGGCTCGTCGAACGCGAAGGCAACGGCCTGGTGGTAATCGACCCGCGACGGCTCGCCGAGCGGCTGTCGGGTGAGGGGCGGGTCATCGGCCATACCGAGAGTTCCGATTCGCGCGACTCGCGCGTGAATTGACGGCCCTCGCGGTCAGCGGCACGCACTGCCTGGGCCTCTTCTCCGTACGCCGGGACGGCGCCTAAGTTACCGCGGGTCACTCGGGCTCATCCGGTCTCCTGCCGCCTGCCGTGCTCCCACAGATAATCCTGACGAGCGCCGTCGCGCTGATCGCAATGAGGCGATTGGCGGCGCGCCGTGCCGAACGCGAAGTGGCTCGCCGGCTACCCGTCGGTGACGACGGCGTAATGCCGGGCGCGCACGCACTGGCTTTCGACCCGGACGGCGCTGAGGTTGGTGTACTGCTGCTTCACGGATTCGGCGACACTCCTCAGTCACTGCGCTATCTGGCGCAGGACCTGTGTGCACGCCGGTATGCCGTGCGCGCGCCGCTGCTACCGGGCCATGGGCGTACGCTGCCGGCGTTCGCCCGATCGCGACGTGAAGAGTGGCGCGCGGCGGCCCGTGTCGCGCGTGAGCAGCTGCAGAGTCGCTATGGGCGTGTCGCGATAGTCGGGCAGTCGATGGGAGGCGCGCTTGCGGTGCTGCTGGCCGCGGAAGCGCCACCGCCAGCGTTGATACTGCTGGCACCCTATCTCGCGCCGTCGCCCGGCGTGCGTCGGTTGGCTGGGTGGAGGGCATTCACCGCGCTGCTGCCTCCCTACGTCGGCTCGCGTGGCGGTGCACTATCGATCCACGATCCGGAGGAGCTCGGCCACTCGCTCGGCTACGGCGTCACAACTCCGAGGCTGCTGGTCGAGCTGGCCG
>JBPCLX010000016.1:0-2693 GCA_051002815.1 Gemmatimonadaceae bacterium | reverse complement strand
CGTTAATACGATGGAGCCGAGAACGTTCAATACTGCGGGAACCTTCGGCTACAACTGCACGATCCACCCTGGCATGTCCGGCACAGTAGTCGTTCACTGACCCGGGGCGGAGATGTCGTCAGGTGCGCACCCCGTCCCGCACGCGCTGGGGACCGGTCCGGTACGGATCGGTCCGCTGCGACTATCCTCGGCGAACGCGACGGTGCGTTTCGAGGTGCGCTTTCTTCGTTTTTTCACCATTCGTGGCTGGTTCACCGAGGTGGAAGGAGAAGTAACCTTCGACGAAGAGCGTCCGGCGGCGACGTCGCTCGTGGCGCGCGTCTCGGTCCAATCGGTGCAGACTGGCAACCGTCTCCGTGACGTACACCTGCGGAGCAGCCGGTGGTTCGATGTGAAAAGGCACTCTCACATAGAGATGCGCGCGCAACGCGCCGGGCGCGCTGGGAAAGAGCTGACTGTGATGGGTGCCGTGACGATCAAGGGAAGCGAGGCGCCCTTCCTGATGCGCTGCACCGCGCGGTCGGACGCTGGCGTGCCAGTGGAGATGATCGGCAGATTAAGAATCCCGCGCGCCCCGCACGGCGTCGGCCCCCCGCCGGCCGGGGTAGCGCCCTGGGATCCCCGAGCGTATCTGGTGGATGATGGGGTGAACGTGGAGCTGCGGCTTCGACTCGATGAGTGAGAGGCAACGGAATTGAACGCCGGCGCGGACGATCGTTTGCCAGACGTCACGGTACGCGCACTGCTTGCCGAGCAGCGTGCCGGCTCGGAGCGGCGGCTCAATCTGGTTCGCGCTGCCGTCCTTGGCGTGCTCACAATCGCCGCTTTCGTCTATCGGCCGAGCCTGACGAGCGAGCTCAATGCCATCAACATGCTGGTGCTGGCGCCGCCGCTGGCGTGGACTGCCGCTCAGTGGCTGCTGTTCTACAGGCGCGGGCGGCATCCGGACTGGCTCACTGTCGCCAATCCGATCATCGACATCACCGCGGTGACGGCCATCATCGGCGGCTACGGATTGGCGCAATCACCGGCGCTCGCGCTAAAGACACCGATCTTCCTGTTGTACTTCGTCATTCTCGCCGCGCGTCCGATCACTTCTTCGGCTCGCAAGTCGGCGGCGGTGTCGGCGCTTGCTGTCGCGCAGTATTGTAGCCTCGTGGCACTTTTTGCCCTGCTCGGGCAACTGCCGGTAGTCGAGAGTCCGCTTGTTGCCAGTGGAACTGCAGGCGTAGCGCTTCTGGACGAAGGCGCCAAGGTGCTGCTGCTGATCGTCGCAGGCGCGGTCTCCACCTACGCCACCCACTGGCACGAGCAGCTGGTACTTCATCACTACCGCTCGGCGAGAGACAAGCGGGAGCTCGAAGTGCGCCTGGCGAAAGCTCAGCTGCAGACGCTGAAGCTTCAACTGCATCCCCACTTTCTTTTCAACGCGCTCAACACGGTTACGGCATTGCTGCGCACCGATCCCGACGCGGCCGAGCGTACCTTGTCGGCGCTGAGCGAAACGCTGCGCTTCTCCTTGCGACACGCGGGAGCTCACGAAGTTGCCCTCGCCCGCGAACTCGAATTCCTTCACCACTATGTAGGTATTCAGCAGATTCGATTTCAACACCGGTTGTCGGTGGTGTTCAACGTCGCGTCCGATACGCGTCAGGCTCTCGTTCCCAGTCTCATTCTTCAACCGTTGGTGGAGAACGCGATACGACACGGGATCGAACCGCGCGCCTCTGGCGGCCGGGTGGACATTGTGGCCGAGCGGGTAAACGGCCTGCTTCGACTCACCGTGCGCGATGATGGGGTAGGGCTCCGCGAGAATCTCTCGCATTCCGGCCATGGAATCGGTCTGTCGAATACCCAGGAGCGACTCGCTCGCATGTACGGCGCCTCGCATGCCTTCGAGCTGCGCGCTGCCGAGACGGGGGGTGTCGCCGTTTGCATTGAAATTCCATTTAGACAGGCGGGCGACGCGCCCGGACCGCGATGACGACGCCAATACGCACGCTGATCGTCGATGACGAGCCACTGGCGCGCAATCACCTGCGATCGATGCTCGCAACCGACGATGAGATAGTGATCATCGGGGAGTATGGAAGCGGCTCGGAGACGGTCGAGGCGATTCGCCGCGACGAGCCTGACCTGGTCCTGCTCGACATCCAGATTCCCGAGCTCGATGGGTTCGAAGTCATCCGCGAGATCGGCCCTAACGCCATGCCATTCGTATTGTTCGTGACGGCGTACGATGAGCACGCACTGCGGGCGTTCGAGGCACAGGCGCTGGACTACCTGATGAAGCCGGTCAATCGGGAGCGTTTCAACGGCGCGGTCGGGCGCGCCAAGGAGATAATCCGTGGGATGCGCGGGACGGCGATGGGGGAACCTCTGGCTCGCCTGCTCGACTCGCTGCAAACACGCTCGGAAGCGCCGCTGGATCGGCTCGCCTTGCGGCTCGATGGGCGCATTCTCTTTCTTCGCATCGACCAGATCGACTGGATCGAGGCGGCGGATGACTATGTGCGACTGCACGTCGGCAAGCAGGTCCTCGAACACCGAGACACCTTGACGCGATTGGAGCAACGGCTCCCGTCCTCTCGGTTCCTGCGCATCCACCGTTCGACGATCGTGAACGTCGACCGCATCCGCGAGATGCAGCCGTGGTTTCAGGGCGACTACGTTCTGATCATGCACGATGGCGC
>JBPCLX010000015.1:0-2925 GCA_051002815.1 Gemmatimonadaceae bacterium | reverse complement strand
TTGCCCGGTCAGTTCGTTGATGCTTTTGCTATTTGCCCTTGTAGTAACCCTTCTGTCCATGCAACGAAGACCTCCGCCCGTGCACAATTAGAATCACCTCTGCGCCCTCTGCGGACCTCTGCGCCCTCTGCGTTGAAAAAGCGAAACCAAATGCCGGCCTCATGCCAGCCTATAACGTCCAGATCTCAATGCCGACTTCCTTCCAGCTTCCCACGAATGTCGGATCCAGTTTAGGCTCGAGTCGTCAGCCTAGCGTCACACCAGCCAAAACCGACCTTTCGAACTGCCCGCAGCCAAGTCCACCATTCGTCATTCATGAGCGAATTGCTTCACCGAAACGCGACCCCTGACCCTCGACCCCCGACCCCCGAAGAATGTCTCTCCTAGTCGTCGGTTCCGTCGCGCTTGACTCGGTCGAAACCCCGTTCGGCAAAGTCGAAAACGCCCTCGGCGGCTCGGCTACCTTCTTCGCCGCATCGGCGAGTCTCCTTACGCCGGTGCAGCTCGTCGGCGTGATAGGCGACGACTATCCCGAGCACCAGCTCGAGCCACTCGCCAGGCGGGGGGTGGATCTGAGTGGACTCGAGCGCGCCGAAGGGGCGTCGTTTCGGTGGCGCGGGCGGTACCGGCACGATCTGAATACCGCTGAGACACTCGAGACACATCTCGGCGTCTTCTCGCACTTCTCGCCCAAGATTCCCGAAGCGTTTCGCAGTGCGCCGTTCGTCTTCCTCGGCAACATCGATCCGCGGCTTCAGCTCGAGGTGCTGCGGCAGGTCGACAAGCCCAAGCTGGTCGGCTGCGACACGATGAACTTCTGGATCGAGAGCCGACGACCCGATCTGATCGAGCTGCTCGGGCATGTAGACCTCATAACGCTGAACGATGCCGAGGCACGGCAGCTTACCGAGCAGTCGAATCTGATCAAGGCGGCACGGTGGATACTGGATCACGGGCCGGCGCACGTGATCATAAAGAAGGGCGAACACGGCGCGTTCATGTTCACGCGTGATACCGTGTTCTTCGCCCCCGCCTATCCACTGGAAGACGTGTTCGACCCCACTGGCGCGGGCGATGCGTTCGCCGGCGGCTTCATGGGGTATCTGGCGCGCTCGGGTAACGTCGACGAGGCCAATCTGCGGCGCGCCGTGGTGCACGGCTCGGCGATGGGATCCTTTGCCGTCGAGGCGTTCTCGATCGAGCGCTTTCTCACCGTAACGCCTGACGAGATCCGCGAGCGAGTGGCCGAGTTCCACCGGCTGGTGGCGTTCGATCAGGAACTGCCGGCGTGAGCGACCCGCTGGACTACCGCTCGTCCGGCGTCGACATCGATGCCGCCGACGACGCCAAGCATCGCATACGCGCGCTGGTGGAGTCGACGTTCACCGAGGGAGCGCGGGGAAAGTTCGGAGGCTTTGGCGGGATGTTCCGCGTGCCCCCCGGCATGCGCTCGCCGATCCTCGTGTCCAGCGCTGACGGGGTCGGGACCAAGATCAAGGTCGCCATCGAGGCCGATCGGCACGACACGATCGGGCACGATCTGGTGAACCACTGCACCAACGACATCCTGGTGCAGGGAGCGGCGCCGCTCTTTTTCCTGGACTACGTGGCTTTCGGCGAGCTGGTACCCGAGGTGGTCGAAGCGGTGGTGCGCGGCGTGGCGGCTGGATGTCTGGAGAATGGTTGCGCCCTGGTCGGCGGCGAGACAGCCGAGATGCCTGGCGTCTACACGCCGCCTGACTACGACCTGGCCGGGTTCATAGTCGGCGCGGTAGAGGAGGATGAAGTGCTAGGCAGCGAGCGCGTGCAGGCCGGCGATGTGCTGGTGGCGCTTCCGAGCTCCGGGTTGCACACCAACGGCTATTCGCTGGCGCGCCGCATCGTCACCGAAAGGCTGCGGCTAGGCGTTCACGACCGCTTTCCGGAGACTGAGCAATCGGTAGCGGACGTTCTACTCGCGGTTCATCGCTCCTATCTGAAGGCGTTGCGTCCCGTGCTGGGCCAGGTGCACGCGATGGCGCACATCACCGGTGGCGGCATACCGGGGAATCTCGACCGGGCGCTGCCGTCGACACTCGATGCAAGGGTGGACACGAGCAGTTGGGAGATCCCCGCGGTGTTCCAGGTTCTCGAGCGCGCAGGGTCCGTCAAGCGCGAAGAAATGTTGCGCGCGTTCAACATGGGCGTCGGTATGATCGTAGTCGCGAGCGCGACCGCGGCGGATGCCGTGCTCGCGGCGGCGGAGCGTGCCGGCATGTCTGGATGGGTGGCCGGCGACGTCGCCGCGGGTTCGGGATCAGTCGCGTTATGCTGACGATACATCCAGGAGAATGCTCACGATGTCCATTCGTTCGTTGACCCTCGGCGCTGCGCTCGTCGCCGCGCTGCCGTCTCTTGCTCAGGCTCAGGATCCGCGCGATCCGCGCTGCACCGATCCCAGCTACGGTGTGATCACCGCCGGCGGAGCTGGTGGAGATGCCTGTCAAAAGGCTGTCGACATCTTCAACTACGTAACGCCGCAGCTGGGTTCCTCGATTGCCGGTGGCAACGCCACGCTGGGTCAGGCTGGCGCGCTGGGCGGACTGGGCCGGTTCGCGGTGCTGCTGCGAGTCACCGCCGTTCAGGGATCGCTGCCTGACGTGGACGACACCAACACGAACGGCGGCCCGGCAACGACCCCCGGTACGTATGCCGTGGAAGAAATGCCCCTTCCGCTGCCATCGGTGGACGCCGCGCTTGGACTGTTCCCCGGCATTCCGCTGGGAATTACGACGGTGCTCGGTGTGGACGCGCTGGCGTCCGTGTACTTCATGCCGGAGTACGAGGAAGAAGGCTCGATCGCGATTCGCACGCCTGACGGCTCGTTCAAGCTCGGCTACGGCGCCCGCGTTGGCATCATCGCCGAGACCTCGTTCCTGCCGGGTG
>JBPCLX010000014.1:0-4455 GCA_051002815.1 Gemmatimonadaceae bacterium | reverse complement strand
GGAGCGCAGGAGATTCTGCTCGGTGAAGCCGAGGTGTGTCTCGTTGGCGGCGGCGAGAGCATGTCTACTGTACCGCATGTGGTCCGCGGCATTCGGTGGGGCTTACAGCTCGGGAAGAGCCCGCCGCTCGAGGACAGCTTGTGGGAAGGCCTCACCGACTCGTATGCCTGCATGTCGATGGGCGAGACGGCTGAGAAGCTGGGTGCGCAGTACGAACTGGACCGAGGCCGCGTCGATGCCTTTGCCTTACGCTCCCAACAGCTCGCCAAATCAGCGTGGGACGACGGGGTGTTCAAGGATGAAGTCGTGGCGGTTCCGGTGAAGAATCCCAGGACGCGGAAAATGGAGGAGCTCAGCAGGGATGAGCACATGCGCCCGGATTCCACCGCGGAGGTGCTCGCCAAGCTCAAGCCCGTGTTCCGCGAGAACGGCCTGGTCACAGCCGGCAATGCGTCGGGCATTGGTGATGGTGCTGCAGCGCTGGTGATCTCGAGCGCCGAATTCGCGGCGCGTAAAGGGCTCGAGCCCATGGCACGGCTCGTATCGTGGGGGGTAGCTGGTGTAGATCCCACCATCATGGGGATCGGACCGGTGCCGGCTGCGCGCATGGCGCTGGCAAAGGCGGGTATGTCGCTCGGCGACATGGATCTGATCGAAGTGAACGAAGCATTTGCGGCGCAGACGGTCGCGGTGGAGATGGAGCTGGGCATTCCCCGCGAGAAGCTCAATGTTCATGGCGGCGCGATTGCGCTCAGCCACCCGCTCGGCGCCTCGGGCGCCCGCATAACGACACACCTGCTGCACGCATTGCGATCGCAAGGAAAGCGTTATGGCCTGGGCTCGGCCTGTATTGGAGGAGGACAGGGTATTGCGGTAATACTGGAGGCGATGAATTGACCAGGTCGACAGGACCGTTGCTCGTGTTCGAGCGATCGGTGAGGGTTTCCGGCGGCCGATCAGGCGCCAAGGCTATGCTCCAAAGCAGACGCTCGTTGGGCGCACTGCGTCATGCTCGCCATGCCCTCATCGCATTCTCTCTAGCGTGTGCGTCCGGCGGGAGTTCTCCCGAGACGTCAACCGCCCCCGATCCGGGCAATGTCCAGCGCGTGAACTCGCAGTGGCCGATTGCCACGCGCATGCACGTGGACCTGTGGCTGCATGCATTCGCTCTGCTTCAGGCCGACACGACGCTGATTCCGTATTTCGAACGCGGCTATTCGTCGCGGATCGAGGCGTTCAAGCGGCGCGCGAACGTGTCCACACAGCTCGACCTGAACGCCGAGCAGCTGCGTGCGCGGATGACGATCAACCCCTCCATCATCAACGCTCAGTTCCTTGCGCTGCAGGCGAGCTCGCTAGACAATCTCCTGGGAGCGGCGGAGCTCTTTCTCCGGGCCGACGGAGTTGCCTCGCGATCGGGCGACCGCGCTACGCAGCTCGCCATTGCGACGTTTGCGCAATACTTCCCCACTGCAGCCGATCGTGAGTGGCTGCGGATGTTCCTGATAGCCGTCCGTGACGAGAACGACCGTTTCTACCGAAGCTACTGGCTGGCCCGCCAGCAGGACCTGGCTCCCGTGCTCAACCGCGTCGATTCGTTATGGGAATCGCACGTTCTCCCGAAACTCCAGGGCTACCTGGCCAATTCGCGCTCGGGAGCCGGTACCCTACTGCTCTCCCTGCCGCTCAACGGCGAGGGTCGCACGCTCACCGGCACAACGCGCGCCGACAATCTGATCGCCGTCGGGTTTCCTGATTCGCTCTCGCAGGTAGACGAGGCGTTCTACGTATTCGCGCACGAGGCGATTCTGCGAATCGCGCAGACGGCGGTTGATGACAACACGACGCCGGTCGAGAAGCGCGACGGGCTCAACGACCGATATCTGAGCGCGGCCGCAGTTCGAGGCGGTCTCCTGCTGCTGGAGAAGACGTTGCCGGAAATGGCGGCGGGCTACATGCGTTACTATCTGATGTCGGCAGGCCGGGCGGTTCCGGCCACGAATGTGCGCGGCGCTTTCGAACAGACCTTTCCGCTACCGCAGCACATCCTCGATGCCGTGGTGAGCCAGTTGGCGTCGGTGATGGGCGGCATATGACGGATCTCCCCACCCCGCCGGCGTCCGGCAGGCCCGGCACGAGCGCGGCAGCAGTGCCGGCGCCCAGCTCTCGCATGCTGGACCGGTCGGAGCTCGAGCGGGTGCTGGCCCGCGCGGCGGAGCTGCAGGCGCATAACGCCGACATGGGCGAAGGGGGACTGTCGGAAGCGCAGGTGATGGAGATCGGTCGCGACGTCGGGATCTCGCCGCAGCACCTTCGGCAGGCTCTCGCGGAAGAGCGCGGACGGCTCGCACTCCAGCGCGACGAAAGCTTCGAGGGACGCGTCGCCGGGCCGGCGCAGGCCGTGGCTACGCGCACGATATCCGGTACGCCTGACGGGATAATGGCCGCCCTCCTCTCATGGATGGAGAATGAGGAGTGTCTGCAGGTAAAGCGTCGGTTTCCCGACCGATCCACGTGGGAAGCGCGGCGCGACTTTGTCGGCAGCCTCAGGCGCGGGCTCAACATCGGTGGCCGTGGTTATGCTCTCACCAAGGCGATCGAGGTCGGGGCAACGGTCGTCCCGGTCGATGCGGGGCGGGTGCTGGTGCAGCTCAACGCCGACCTCGGTCCCGCGCGCCGCGCACGTGTGGTCGGTGGCGGTGTGACCGCGGCCGGTGGAATGCTCGCCGGCGTTTCGCCGCTGGTGATCGGCGCGGCGCTGATTCCCGATCCGTCGCTCGCCTTCTTTGCCCTGTCCAGTGCCATCGCCACGGCCGGTACGTTAGGCGGGGTGATGGGAGGACTCGGCATCGCGCGAACGCACCGGTCGGCGGTCACCCGTACCCAGCTCGCGCTGGAGCAGATTCTCGACCATCTGCAGCACTCCGCCGGGGAAGCGGGCCGCGGCAAGCTCCCGGGCGTGCTGGACGCGGCCGAGCGGCTGGTTCGCGGCACTGTATCTGAAATCCAGACGAGATCCACATGGCCGAGATCCAAGCCGTAGGAGTGCTGGGGGCGGGATTGATGGGAAGCGGCATCGCCCAGGTGGCCGCGCAGATGGGGTTCGACACCCGCGTGCGCGAGATCACGCAGGAGTTGTGCGACCGCGGACGCGCCGGTGTCGAGAAGCAGCTGAGCCGAGCGGTCGAGAAAGGAAAATTGACCGGCGATCAGCGTAGTGAAACGATGGGCCGGCTTGAATTCTTCACCGACATCGCCGCCCTCCGCGACTGCGACATCATCATCGAAGCGGTTACCGAGGATCTGGAGGTCAAGAATGCCCTCTGGCGCGATCTCGATGCACTCTGCAAGCCGCAGACTGTTTTCGCCTCGAACACCTCGAGCCTGACGATCGCCGCGATGGCCGCCGCGACGTCGCGCCCCGACCGGATGCTGGGGCTGCATTTCTTCAATCCGGTTCCGGTAATGAAGCTGGTGGAGGTGGTCCGCACGGTTACGACGAGCGATGAGGCGTTCCAGTCCGTCTTCCAGTTCGCGGGAAAGCTCGGCAAGGAGCCTATCGCGGCGAAGGACAGCTCCGGATTCGTAGTGAATCTGCTGCTCATTCCGTACCTGCTCGATGCCATTACGGCGCTCGAGCGTGGCGTCGCTACGATCGAGGACATAGACAAGGGCATGCACCTGGGCACCGGCCACCCGATGGGTCCGTTCACCCTGCTGGATTTCGTCGGTCTCGACACGACCTGCAAGATCGCCGAGATCATGTTCGATGAGTATCGTGAGAAGCGCTACGCTCCTCCGCCGCTGCTCCGTCGCATGGTGCTTGCGGGGATGTACGGAAGAAAGTCGGGCAAGGGCTTCTACGATTACTCCGTCGATCCGCCGCGGGTGAGCGCGCTGGGACTTTGAAGGGGCCAGGGGCTAGGGGCCAGGGACTAGGGGCTAAGGGATCATGAACAGACTTCTCGCATTTCGCATTTCGCATCTCGCGGCACTTTCAGCGATAACCGCACTCTCTGCGGCGTCGTGCGTCAAGCAGCGCGACATTTTTTCGCCGGTGCCCGGCGCCGTGCAGGTTATACTCCCCGACACCTCGATCAACGTGGCTCTGGACGCAGCGGTGAAGGCGATCACCGATCGCGGACTCAATGTGAGGCAGGTCGACCGTGAGCACGGCATAGTGGAGTCGGATTTCTTCGACATCGCGGCCATACGCAGCGACATCGATGCGGGAACCTCGATTGGCATCGAACGAATGATTCGTTTCCGGTTCCGAGTGATCCCGAGTTTTGGCGCCCTCTCCCTCTACGGCGAAGCGGTTTATCAGCTCGGCGACTTCGGCGGGCGGGCGTCGGAGCGGATGGTCAGCGAGGAGCATCCCGCCCGTCCAGTGCTCGCAGAGATGTTCGACGACATCACCCAGGAGTTGGCGCGGTTGCGCGCCGAACGAAATCC
>JBPCLX010000013.1:0-5371 GCA_051002815.1 Gemmatimonadaceae bacterium | reverse complement strand
ATCTTCCACTTTTCCGTGCGTAACGACTCGCTGGCGCGCGTCATTCAGGAGCTGCAGGGCGGCCGCGTCGCGCTCTTGTACGAGCAGAAGAAGAACGTTCCCACCTCGTGCTTCGGCGACACCGATTATCACGTCGTCGGAGTGCGTCCGGCGGCCATGTGAGGCTCTACAGCGCTGCCCGTCTCGCAGTTCACATCTTGGCCCGCATCCTGCCTTCATTCACATCCCCAAATCATGCGTGGAGGCATAAATGGAAAAAGGATTGGAATTTCTTCAGAGCCAGGTGAACAACTCGGTTGCGCAGCACAAGACGTTCCTTGACGCGCTGGAGGATCACGAGCGCGAGGCCAAGGATCAGCGGTTCCGCGACCTGTGTTCGAGACATCTGCCGAACATGCGTTCGCATCAGCGAATGCTCGAGGACTATCAGCGCCAGCTGGGAGCCAGTGAAGGAGCCGCCAAGAAGGCGGTCGGCGCGTTGTTCACCGGTGCGCGTGACCTCGCCGACATGGCGCGGGGCGACGACTTCCTGAGACTCGTGCAGGATATCGTGCTGGCACGGCAGGCCGAAGATACCGCGAAGACGTTCCGCGAAGCGGGCAAGACGTTAGGTAACGAGCAGCTGGCCCGTATCGGCGAAGTCGCCGAGAAGCACCACGACGAGTACGTGCACGACGCGAACAAGCTGGTCCAGACGCTGTTCGTCGAAAACGTCCGCGGCGAGCGGATGGTCGAGACTGCGATCGGACAGGACGCCAGGTCCTAACGCTCGGCGGCACTGGGTCATTCGGGGCACGGCCACTGGCCGTGCCCCGTTCGGCATCCGGGCGTAAACGGCTTGAATTAAAGCGGTTTCGCGACTCGGAGGGCCGCCTTCAAACGGCCGATCGGTCTAGCCGTTCACTCTCGATGGCCGTATAGTCCGCGCCGATGCGCATTCCTCGAATTGGACCCGGCGCCATCGTCACGGCCGCCTTCATCGGACCGGGGACGGTAACCACCTGCCTGCGGGCTGGGGTCGACTTTCGCTACGCCCTGCTCTGGGCCCTCGTCTTCGCGACGGTTGGTACGATCGTCTTTCAGGAGATGGCGGCCCGGCTTGGCGTAGTCGCCGAGATAGGGCTCGGCGAGGCGATCCGGCGCCGATTCGACCGCCAGCGAATGTTGTACTGGTTCGCCGCCGCACTGGTGGTCGGCGCGATCGGTTTGGGGAACGCCGCCTATCAAACCGGAAATCTGCTCGGCGCCGCCAGCGGGCTGCAGATTCTTGGCGGCGGGCGCACCTCGTGGTGGGGCTTGGCAGTGGGCCTGCTGGCCAGCCTGTTCCTGTGGCGCGGCAGCTATCGACTGCTGGAGCGCCTGCTCGTCACGCTGGTAGTTCTGATGTCCGTGGTGTTCATCGCCACCGCGATTGCCGTTGTGCATGACACGGGCGATTTGCTGGCGGGTCTGGTAGTTCCGCGTCTTCCCGAAGGCAGCGATCTGGTTGCGCTGGCGCTCATCGGTACCACGATCGTGCCCTATAACCTGTTTCTCCATTCCAATGCCGCGCGGGAGCGGTGGCGTGGGGCCGAGCGGTTGGGTGATGCGAGAGCGGATCTGGGAATCGCGATCGTTCTCGGTGGGTTGATCTCAATGGCGATTCTCATCACCGGTGCCGCCCAGTTCGGAGCCGCGATCGATTCTCCAGCGCAGATGGCAGTAATGCTGGAGCCGGTGCTGGGTCGGTGGGCAACCACCTTCTTCGCAATCGGCTTCTTCGCCGCCGGCATGACATCGGCGATCACCGCACCGATGGCCGCGGCGTATGCAGTGTCCGGTGTGCTGGGTTGGGTACAGGACCTGCGGTCACCACTCGTTCGGCTCGTCTGGATGACGGTCATGGCGATAGGCGTCGGCTTCACGCTCACCGATGTGCAGCCGGTGCCCGCCATCCTGTTCGCGCAAGCCGCGAATGCCATTCTTCTTCCGGCGATCGCGATCTTCCTTATGATCGTGATGAATGACCGGAGGCAGTTGAAGGGCTCGACGAACGGCGTGCTGGCAAATGTCATGGGCGTGGCTATTGTAGCGCTGACGATGCTGTTGAGCGCGGTGAGCGTCTGGCGACTGGTCATTCGCTAGCCCGTCGCACCGGCCGCACGCCCTTTCGATTCGAGACGACGACCCGGAGAGCTTGATGGATCGCATTCGAGTAGCGGCGCTGCAGTACTTCATTCGTCCGGTCGCCTCGTGGGACCAGTTCCGGGATCAGGTGCTTGGACTGATCGAGACGGCGGCGGACTACAAATGCCACCTCATCGTGTTTCCGGAATACTTCACCCTTCAGCTGCTCACGCTCGCTCCCACCCGACGGCCAATTCAGGAGCAGCTGCGGGATCTCGCGCGCCAGGTTCCGAATCTGCAGGAGCTGATGGCCGAACTGGCACGGACATATCGAATCCACATCGTGGCCGGCACGATCCCGGTGTTCGACGACGAGACGGGGCGCATCTATAACGAGTGCTTCGTCTATGGACCCGATGGTCGCTGCGGCGTTCAGGGAAAGCTGCACATGACGCGCTTCGAGAACGAGGAGTGGAACGTGTCGCCTCGCGGCACGCTGCGCGTGTTCGATACCGCTTTCGGCCGGATGGCGGTGACGATCTGCTATGACGTGGAGTTTCCGGAGATCGTGCGGGCGGCAGCCCGGCATGACGCACACATTCTCTGTGTGCCGAGCTGCACCGACGATCGGCAGGGCTACTATCGCGTGCGATACTGCGCGCATGCACGGGCAATCGAGAACCAGATGTACGTGATCCAGGCGCACACGGTCGGCTCGCTGCCGATGGTCCCGGCCGTCTCGCTCAACTATGGTCAGGCGGCGATCCTGACGCCGAGTGACTTCCAGTTCGCGCGCGACGGAGTACTGGCCGAAGGCGTTCCAAATCAGGAGCAGATGGTGATCGCCGAGTTGAACCTGTCGACTATCGTCGAAACGCGGTCGACAGGCACGGTGCTGCCCCTCCATGATTCCAAGCGCTCCGCGGAGATCGCGCGTGAGGTGGAGGTGGTGAAATTGTGAATCCTGCCGATCGTGACATCCTGGTGCGAGCCACGCGCCGCGAGGATTTCGATGGCATCATCGGCCTGACGCGCGAAGTCTACCCCGGCTCGCCGCCGTGGAACACGACGCAGCTGGCGTCGCATCTGGAGGTTTTTCCGGCTGGCCAGATGGTAGCGATCGAGAAAGCGACCGGCGTCATCGTCGGCATGGCCGCGAGCCTGATCGTCCTCTGGGATGACTACAATGTGACGGATTCGTGGCGCGACTTCACCGCAGCCGGAATGTTCACCAATCACGATCCGGAGCACGGCCGGACGCTGTATGGAGCCGAAGTGATGGTACTCCCGCAGCGCCGCCGCAAGGGCATTGGACGCAAGCTGTATGCGTCACGACGCTCGCTGGTCGAGAGACTTGGGCTGCTGCGCATTCGTGCCGGAGCCCGGCTTCGCGGATATCATCGTCATGCAGACCGGATGAGCGCGGAGGAGTACGTCACCGCGGTGCAGCGTGGTCAGATAGCCGATCCCACGCTCAACTTCCAGCTTGGGCAGGGCTTCACCATTCTGGCGGTTGTGCCCGGCTACCTCCGCAACGATCCGGAGAGCCTGGGCTGGGCGGCGGTGATCGAGTGGCTCAATCCGAACAGCGTCCCGCTGGACCAGAGTACCTAACGGGATAGGATTGCATCCGGCGCTGCGCGAGAACTAACGAGGTTTCGTCTACCCGCGTCGCGCATCCCTCGTCGCTCACCCCGCGCTTTTCATCGCATCCAGAGCTCCAGGTCGTTCCCTCCACGAGCGATGTCGCCAGGCATGCGCAGCGAGGCGCGTGCGCCGTCGAGCTGAGCTCGCACCGCATCCGGCGCGGTACCGCCCTCGACGAGCCGTCGATCCACTGACGCCCGGGCTGAAAGCGCCTCGAATACTTCGAGGCCGAAGGATGGATGTGCCTGCTGAAAGGCCGACAGTGGGAGCTCGTGCAGCTCGCAATCGTTCTGCTCGGCTTCTCGTACCAGGCGTCCCACCACGCCGTGCGATTCGCGAAAGGATACACCGTGCCTTACGAGGTGATCGGCAAGGTCGGTGGCCATCATCCCGCTCGTGACTGCCGCCTGCATACGGTCGGGGCGGAACTCGAGCTCGGCGAGCGCTCCGGCGACGGCGGGGAGGACCAGCATCATCGTGTCGGTCGCGTCGAACAGTGCGCGCTTGTCGTCCTGCAGATCCTTGTTGTAGCCGCTCGGGAGCCCCTTGAGAGTGGCGAGAAGACAGGTCAAGTCGCCAATGACACGGGCTCCGGAGCCACGAGCCAATTCGAGCGCATCCGGGTTGCGCTTCTGCGGCATCATGCTCGAGCCGGTTGAGAACCTGTCACCGAACCTGACGAAACCGAACTCGCTGGTGCCGAAAAGGATCAGATCCTCGGCGAGCCTCGATAGATGCACCCCGATCATGGTGGCGGTGAACAGCAACTCGGCGACGAAGTCCCGGTCGCTGACCGCATCCAGGGAGTTCTGTGATAGCGTACCGAAGCCCAGACTCCCCTGCAGCAGGACCCTGGAGATCGGGAAGGCGCAGCCGGCGACGGCGCCGGAACCTAACGGGAGCGTGCCGGCTGCCCGCGCCGCCGCGGCGAGCCGCGCCCGGTCGCGGTCGAGCGGCCAGAAGTGCGCCAGCATCCAGTGCGCCGCCGAGACCGGCTGCGCGCGCTGGAGATGCGTGTAGGCTGGCATCATCACCTGCTGAAGCCCGTCGGCCCGGTCGATCATCACGCTCTGCAGGTCCCGCACGGCGGCATCGAGATCCGTGCACGCCTCCATTGCCCACAGCCGGGTGGCCGTGGCTACCTGGTCGTTGCGGCTGCGGCCGGTGTGCAGCTTGGATGCGACGTCGCCGACTTCCTCATGGAGAAGCCGGTCGATGAGCGTATGAATGTCCTCATCCGACTCGTCAGGCGTAACGCCGGCGGCGAGGCGAACAGCCACCTCGTCCAGCCCCGACTCGAGCTTCTTGCTCTCCTCGAGCGTCAGCACACCGGCGCCCCAGAGCGCCACCGCCCACGACTTGGACAGCCGGATGTCGTGTGGCCAGAGCCGGAAATCGACGTCGATCGACCGATTGAGTGCGTCGAGTGCTGGCGCCGAGCCATTCGCGAAGCGCCCGCCCCACAGACGATGGGCCACCGGAGGCGTCGCCACTGACGGCGTCAAGCGAGTGCGAGCGCCTTGCGAGGCGCCGCGGGGGGGTGGGCATCCGTGTCGCCGTCGGCGTCGTCACTCTCGGGCGCGGATCCGGACACAGGGGCGGCGTCGGGGCCCCCCCC
>JBPCLX010000012.1:0-5583 GCA_051002815.1 Gemmatimonadaceae bacterium | reverse complement strand
CGCTTATACCTCGTTGTACGCCGAGTACCTTGCAGGGCATACGATTTGCTTCCGGTTTGCCAAGTACTACATATACCGCTAGGTTGCGCCGCCGTGGGTAGGCGGACCAGGTGGGTGCCGGCTCGCGGCTACCGTACGCCGACCTTACCACGGAGTTGAAGCTGTTCACCGCGTTTCGGGAGGACTCATGCGCATGATGCCGCCGGGCGGCGCCGCTCTTATCGCCGGCGCTCTCGTCGCTGCGATGGCTGTACCGACTGTCCTCGCCGCGCAGCAGCGAGATCCCTATCCGGCGACGCTGCAGTTCGGCACGGGATTGATCAATATTCCTACCGCTTGGGTGTCTCCGGACAACTCCGATGTCTGGGTGCAAAGTTCGGGAAAGGTCATCGAGCACTTCGTTGATCCATCGGCGATGAACTTCGCGACTCGATGGAACACCAACTATTCGATGGACACCCATTGGCTCGGCCGCTTCTCGGTGGGAGTTTCGGCCTACAGCCAGAATCCGGAGTGGGGGTTCTTTGGTTCGGCACTGCTCATCAAGCCGGGGCAGTTCGCCAACGTCCCGTCCGTTGCAATTGGTGTCCGCAATGTCGGAAAGTACGACAACGAAGACCGGTTGCTCGTTGGTCATGACATCCGCCTCAATCCCGTCGACAGCACATACGATCAGACCACCGGGGTCTTTTTCGACGGCTTTTCGACTACGCCAACCATCTATGGGGTGGCGACTCAGGAGTTCGGATTCGCCAGCACCTGGTCAGGCAGCCTTTCGCTCGGATATGGAAACGGACTGTTCAGCGATGATGGCGGGCTCGGCGCTGATTACAACCTGAAGGGCCAGCTGGTCGAGGGATTATTCCTCGGAGGTCGCGTCGTGGCTCATCCATCGCTCAACACCTCCATAACGTTGATGGCGGAGAACGATGGCTGGGACTGGAATGCCGGTCTCGTCGGCGATTGGCGCGGCATTACTCTGGGAATTTATGGCACCGAGCTCGAGGAGGGTTCGCGCGATCCCGGCAAGTGCAGCAATGAAGGGTTGTGCCGTGTCTATAACTACACCAAGCTGAACGTTTCGCTCGGCTACAGCGGCAACATCAACGACATCCGGAATGGCGTGATTCTGCGCAGCCGGATAAGCGAGCTCGAGCGCGAGCAGCAGCGGCTCCGCGCGGAGATTACCTCTCGCGAGCGCCGGATCGCCGCATTGGAAACTTCGCTGCGGCGCGCCCAGGCTGGTGAGCTGGCGGAGATTGCACGCCGCCGGCAGGAGCTGGAGGGGCAGATTCAGGAAGAGCGCGAAGCCATTCGTCGCGCTACCGAGCGTCTCGAAGAGCTCGAGCGCACGCGCCAGCCGCCGCCGCCGCCCGCGACTCCGCCGGGCGCGTCGTCATTGTACTAGCGAGGACCGAGACAGATGTTGCGCACGACTCAACGGGTCGCCCTGGTTGCGCTTGCCCTCGGCCTGGCGACGCCAGCTTCGGGGCAGAGCACCTTTCCGCAAACGCTTTACTGGGGCGCGGGGCTGATCGACATTCCCGTCGCCTGGGTGGCGCCGCTCAGCGGCGACTTCGCCATCAACTACTCGGCCAAGCGGTTCGAGCCTGGCGATCCTGTCGTAACGGGAGTCAACTATAACGACGCGACGAACTCGCAGCTCACCACATCGGTGTCCATGTGGGGGCGTGTCGAGGCCGGGGTGGCGTTCTATACGGCCAATCCGGAATATGGATTCTTTGGTCAGGTTCTGCTGCTTAACGAAGACGCCATGCGGCTTCGGGAGGGAGCGGCTCGCTGGCTGCCCGGGCTTGCCGTTGGCATCCGGAACGTGGGACCTTACGAGAAGATCGACCGCTTCGGAGCGGGATACCAGTTGATTCCGCCTGAGCCGGGCTCGCCGAACTACCGTCACATAGCTGACTCGATTCATCAAGGATTCAATACGGCCAATACCATCTTCGGAGTGGCTACGAAGTCGTTCAATCTCGGAGCTCTGAGCGAGTCGATGACGGGCGTGGACATGAGTGTCTCGCTTGGCTTCGGCAATGGGCTTTTCGAGGACGATGGCGGCCTGGGCGATGAATATGCGGAGTCATCGACCGGCGGACTCTTCGGTGGCATGAAGGTCGATATCCAGGCGTCGCCGAGGACGCAACTGTCGCTGATGGCGGAACACAACGCGTGGGATGTGAACATCGGCGCCGCCGTGGAGTATCGAGGGCTTCGGGCCGGGGCCTACATTACCGAGCTCACGGCCGGAAGCGCGGAGGATAATGCCGTTGGCGCCGGCGCATACTACAACTACCGCAAGTTTGCTTTTATCCTCGGCTGGCAGAGCAATGTCTTCGCACTGCTCCGCGGGGATTTTCTACAGGGCCGGGTTGCCGAGCTCGAGCGGCAGCGTGAAGGCCTGCTGGCCGCGATCAACACGCGCCAAGAGCGGGTAACTGCGTTGGAGCTCGAGATCAACCGGCTCGAAGCGCAGAATCTGTTGGAGCTGGAGCAGCGGCGTGTAGAAGCCGAAGCGCAGTTGCGCGCCGAACGCGAAGCGCTCCAGCGTCTGGAAGAGCGGCTTCGGGTGCTGGAGCAGCGCCAGCCGCCGCCGCGCCGGAAGTAAGGCCGAACCGGACGGATGGTGGTCCGTGAACGAATCTCGAACCGATTCAGCTAATGACGCGACTCTGGTGGGCGGTGCTGATGGGACTGGTCGTGCTTCCGGCAGGCGGAGCTGCGGTCGCGCAGCAGCCGGAACCGACTGTGGGGCAGCAGGCCTACGAGGCGCGGCGGGAGCAGCTGCTGCGCGAGGCGGAGGAGACTGAGCAGCGGCTGGTTGAATTGCGGCGGCAGCGCGTCATGCTGCAGACGCGTGTCGAGGCAGCAATAGCAGCGAATTTGCGCGACCGTGCCGACGCGTTGATGATGAGCGACCAGCAATCGGCGCTGCAGGCGCTTGACTCGGTGCTCGTGCGCTCGCGCGACAACCTGGCGATGCAGCGCGAGCGATTCCAGGCGTTAGGCGATGCGGTCCGCCGACGGACCGGAGCGGTGGTCGTCGTATTGCTCCGGGCGGACTCCTCGAGCTCCGAGCAGTCGCTTACCGGTGCGCAGCTGCAGGTGAATAGTTCCGGTGTCGCAACGCGCACGTACAACACCCAGATGAACAACGCCCTGCGTCTTGGCGCGGTAGACCAGCTTTATCGTGCCAACGTGCTTCCAACCCGCCACACTTTGCTGCTTCAGGCTACCGTCAACGGGCAGCCGCTTTCGCAGACGGTGGAAGTCGATGCACAAGGAGAGACGGTGACCTACATCGAGTTCGCGGTCCGCAATGGGCAACTCGTCCCCAGGACGTGGACCGCTCGGGGCACGACCCCATTCTGAGTCTGTCGGTGGCGAACCTTCGATTTTTCCCGGCTTTGGCGGCGGCGCTGCTTGTGGCGGCGCCGCTCGCGGCGCAGCCGGCGGCGCCGGCCGCAATGGATCAGGCTCGCGCAGTGGACGCCGAAGTGCGCGTTGCCATGTTCGACTTGCTCGTCGAGCGCCCGCTGGCGGCGATGAGCCGGCTCCGCGCGCTGCGTCAGGCGCCGGAAGCGCAGCTCGAGGGCAACGGCTCGACCTATGGCCAGGCGGAGGCGCAGTTCCTCCTCGCCGAGTCGTACGCGAGACTGGGCATGTCGGACGCGTTCCGCCAAACGGCGCGCACGCTGCTGGAGTCGGGCAATACGCGCTACGCCCCGCTTCTCCAGATGCAGCTGTTGCTCGACGCCTATCGACGCGGCGCCTATCAGGAAGCTGCAACGTTGGCACAGAGTGTAGCCGCCAACGATCGCGCGTTCGCCGGGCTCGTCGGCGGGCTGGCCTCGTACCGACTCGGCGACCATGCATCGGCGCGCACCTCGTTCGATGCGGCGGCGGCGGCCGGCGGCCCCTTTGCCGGATATGCACGCTACATGAGCGCACTGGCACTGATGGCCGGCGATACCGCGCAGACACAGGCGGCGATAACGGCGCTGCAGGGCATTGCCGGGGACGCGCTGGGCGAGTTCGCCGACCAGGTGAATCTGACCATCGCCCAGCTTGCCTATCAACGCGGTGACTACGAGGTGGCGAGCGCCGCGGCCGGACGGGTGTCGGCGACCGGGGGGCTTTCCTCGTCGGCGACGCTGACGCGGGCGTGGTCGCTCTACAAGGCGTCCCGGTTCGATGCCGCGTCGCAGGCGTTCACGGACTTTGCGACGCGTTTTCCGCATTTGCCCGAGCGCGACGAAGCGCGGTTGATGGTCGGCCAGGTGATGCTCCAGCAGCAGCGGATTGACGACGCCGGACGACATTTCCAGGCGATCGCCGACTCGCTCAACGGCGATCTGGCGGTGATGCGCGCCGGTAGCGCGGCGGCGATGGCGGAGGCGGCCCGGTCGTTCGTGCAGGCGCGCGCGGCGACACTGCTCTTTCTGCAGCAGCCGGCGGCAGGCAAGGTGCTGGCGCTGCCTGACAACCACGGGATGGACCAGGCAGCGCTCGCCCAGGTGTTAGGGGCCAGCGCACCGGCAACCCCGCCCGGCCAGTTGCGTCCCGAGATCATCTCCCTGGCCGATGTTGGCCCGCGGCTCGACTCGCTGGCCCCGGCATCGGGTGGGGGGATCGCCCGGCGGGCCGTATACCTGACCGACAGCGGCGGCCCGACCCGCGCCGAGTTCGTGCGGCGCTCGCAGGCTCTGAACCAGGCCGACGTCGTGGTGGCGGTGGCAAGATACCAGCTCGCCGAACAGCTGGCCGCGCATAACGCGAAGCTCGCTCTAATGGAGCGGCTTCAGGAGATGCTGGGTGAGGGGGCCGCGCAGCTCGATACTCTCTCACGCGAGCTGACACAGGCTCGCGATTCGCTCACCCGGCTTTCACAGGTGACCGAAGAGGAGAGCATGAGGGTGCGCGAGCTGATCCTGCGTGAGGCGGAAGCCGTTCGCCTCGATGCGGCGGACAACGCGCGCCGCGCCGACAGCCTCCGCGCCTCATTCGGAACGATCCTTTCCGCCGATGACGCCGGTCTGATCGAAGTGGAGCGGCAGACTTCGTTGACCTATCAGCAGCTGGCCAACAACGTCATGAATGGACTGGCCAGCGTGTTCGCGCGGCATCCGGTGGTGAGACTTCAGGACACCGTGCGCGCGCACATAGCCGCCACCGAAGGTCTGGTGGGAGATACCCGGGCAACGATCAGCTCGACGAACGCAGTTCTGATGAATGAGATGGCGCGGTTGCGTGCCACCGAAGACCAGCGCACCGCTGCGGCACGCGCGGCACTGGCTTCCGCGGAGGCTGCGCGCGCGACGGCGGAAGCGTCGGTGCTGGTGGCGGCGGAAGCGGAGCTGCGTGCGCGTGCCGATATGTTTCTAGGCATGATGAGCCGAGACGCTCAGGCGGCCGAGTTCGGTGCCGCAAGCGCGTCCTTTTTCAAGGCGGTCGGCAGTCCGACCGCGTCAGGCACTCTGGCTGAGCCCCCTGGTGGCGCCGCCGGCGCTCCCGACCAGTCCAGCCCCAGGTGAGCACCGTGAAGTATTCTTTCGTTCTAGTACTGGC
>JBPCLX010000011.1:0-6162 GCA_051002815.1 Gemmatimonadaceae bacterium | reverse complement strand
CATTAGCGTCGTTGGGCGAGTCGCACGCCGGAAGGACAGACACGAGCAGCAGCGCCACGCAAGCATTACCGCGACTGCCGAGCGTACCGTTCACGCTCCCCTCGCGACAACGAAGTCACTCATTATGCACCGAGCCTCGGCCAGTCGGCTGGGATGAGGACGCATATCGGGATGCTGCCTCGGATGCGTCACGCTGTCAACCAGGATGATCGTAGCGTAGACCGCCGTTGCTTCGACGACGACCGTTATGCCGCATCGTTGCGCGCTTGCCAGCGGGTGGCGCGATACCGCGAAGGCGAACAGCGCCGCCCAGCAGGAGCCGCGATCCGCGGGCATGCCGAGGGAACAGCGGGAGACCCCGAACGAAACACTTTGGAATTCCGGTCACCACGAGCGGGCTCTGGACTTTCGTGGCCCAAGCCAGCTATGTTAGAAATGTGAGAACTTCAGAAGATCTACTCTCCACTACCGAGGTCGCCGCCATGTGCGGTGTCGCAGCCATGACTGTAGTGCGCTGGATCGACAACGGCGCGCTCCCAGCCGTCCGCACGCCGGGCGGATGGCGGCGCGTGCGCCGGGCCGACGCCGAGCGACACGCGGCCAGGGTGGCAGGTCGAGGGGACGCTCCCACTCTCGAGCCGCGGGCGCTGGCCAGCTTCCTTGCAACAGGTAACCGGGAAGCGGTAGTGGCCTGGGCGCGTGCCCACGCCGGCACCGACACGTCCGTCGGAGACCTCGTCCTGACTCACCTAGCACCGGCCATGCGGCAGATTGGCGATGGTTGGGAGTGCGGCGAGCTGAGCGTAGCGGAGGAGCATCGGGCGACCGTGCTCATGAGCGACCTACTCGTTCTGCTGCGCGAGGTTCTCCCTGCCCCGGTTGTCGATCTTGCTCTCGCTCCACAGCTGCTCATGGTATGCGCCGAGGGTGAGCTGCACGCGCTCGTCGCCCGGATGGCCGCCGAGCGGTTCATCGATGCCGGCTGGCGCCTCGACGTACTGGGCGCCGATCTGCCGGCGGCCGAAGTGGTGCTTCAAATCGAATCGACGGCACCGAACGCCGTAGGGGTGTCTGCAACCAGCGCGCTCGCCGGCGCGCGTTCCGTTCTCCGCTCAATCGCAAAGTCAGGTTGGACCGGGCCGGTACTGGTCGGCGGCGCGGCGGCGGCACAGGTGGCTGGCAGGCTACCCCGCGCGTGGGTGGACGATGGCTCGCACGACTTCGTCGAGCGGGCGACATCGCAGATAGCGAAAGTGGACGAGCCAGGACGATGAGCGTGCGTGACGCGGTCTACTGTCAGGCAGTGGTGCGCAGCCACGCTCGAACCTTCCATCGGGCGAGCGAAGCGCTGGCCCTGGAAAAGCGGCGGGCGACATTCGCCGTGTACGCGTTCTGCCGGCTCGCCGACGACCTGGCGGATGCGCCGTCCACCCACGCCGACACCGCCGCGGCAGAGCTCGACCGGCACGAGCGTGGACTGCACCAGATGATCGCAGGGTCGCCCGAGGGTCCGGTGTTTCGGGAGTTGGCGCGAGCAACCGCCGCTCACGGGATTCCGCTCGCGCCTCTGCAGTCGCTGATCGACACGGTGCGGGGAGACCTCGCAATGAATCGCTATGCCGACTGGCCCGCGCTGCGCCAATACTGCGAGGGGGTGGCGAGCACGGTCGGCGAAGTATGCGCCCACATCTTCGGCCTGCCTGACGACGCGGGGTCGCGTGCGCTGGCGCTTCGCCACGCTCGCACCCTCGGGATCGCGCTGCAACTCACCAATATCCTGCGCGATGTCGGCGAGGATGCCTCGATTGGACGGTGCTATCTGCCGATCGGCGAACTTGCCCACTTCGGGTTGTCCGCCGATGACGTATTGGCACGTGTCCTTCAGCCGACCGACGACCGTTGGCGCGCACTGATGGCGTTTCAGATAGCGCGCGCGCGCGCATTGTACGACGAGTCGATGCCCGGCATCACCCTCCTCGCGCCTGACGCGCAACGGTGCGCGATGTTGTGCGCGCGTGGCTACTCGCGGATTCTCGATGCGATCGAAGGCATCGGCTACGATTCACTTGGCCGTCGCGCGAGGGTGGGGCTCGCCGCGCGCGCGTCGCTGCTTTTCAAGGTATGGCGTGATACGCCGTCGACCCGCCGTCGGGCGCTTGCCTGACGATGCGCACGGTCGTGGTCGGCAGCGGATTCGGCGGCCTGGCCGCGGCGGTGCGCCTCCAGGCCGCGGGACACGCGGTGACCATCGTCGAGGCACTCGAGGACCCGGGGGGCAGAGCGCGCGTCTTCACGCAGGACGGATTCACCTTCGACGCGGGTCCGACGATCATTACCGCTCCACAGATGATCGACGAGCTTTTCGCCGTAGCCGGGCGCCGCGCGGCCGATTACGTCCGTATGACGCGTGTCGATCCCTACTATAGAATTCGCTTCGCCGACGGCACGTCGCTCGATTACGGCAGCGATGAGGCATCCGTGCGGGCGCAGGTTCGCGCGCTGGCTCCGCGCGACGAGGGCGGACTCGATAGTTTCGCCGAAGCCACGGAGCGCATCTTCGAGACCGGCTTTCCTCTGATCGACAAGCCATTCCTCCGCGCATCCGACATGATGCGAATAGTGCCCGCACTGCTTCGGCTGCGGGCGCACGAGCCGGTGGCCAGGCTGGTCGAGCGTCACTTCAGCGACGAACGACTTCAGCAGGCGTTCGGTTTTCACCCGCTGCTCATAGGCGGCAATCCCTTCACCGCCTCGTCGCTGTACACGCTCATCAATACGCTGGAGCGCCGCTGGGGGGTGTGGTACGCGATCGGCGGGACGGGCGCGCTGGTTCGCGCACTCGTCAGGCTGTTCACCGATATCGGAGGGGTCGTCCGTTACGGCAGTCCTGTGGCGAGGATCGAAGTCGATCCGAGGTCACGCCTGGCCACGGGGGTGACTCTCGCCGGCGGCGAGCTGCTGCGCGCCGACGCGGTCGTGAGCAACGCCGATGCGGCGACTACATATCTACGACTATTGCCCGCGTGGGCGCGGCGCACGCAGACAGATGCGCGTATTCGCCGCCGGCGCTACGGAATGTCGCTGGTGGTGATCTACTTCGGCACCGACCGCCGGTACGAGCACATGGCGCACCATGAGATCATCATGGGCCCGCGTTATCGGGAACTGCTGAGCGATATCTTCACGCACCAGCGCCTGGCGAGCGACTTTTCGCTCTACCTGCACCGACCGACGGCGACCGATCCGGCAATGGCGCCCGAGGGGTGCGACGCGTGGTACGTGCTGTCTCCCGTTCCCAACCTCGGCGGCGATACGGACTGGGCGCGAGTGTCCGCGCATTATCGCGACTCCATTCTCGAGAGCCTCGAGCGGCGTTTCCTCCCTGGATTGCGCCGGCATCTCGTGACGCTGCGCCATGTGGACCCGAGATATTTCGCCGATACGCTCGGTTCCCACCTCGGAAGCGGGTTCTCCACCGAGCCGCTGCTCACTCAGTCGGCATGGTTCCGGCCGCACAATCGCAGCGAGGACGTTGCGAACCTGTTCCTGGTAGGCGCCGGGACGCATCCCGGTGCGGGCATTCCCGGTGTGTTGAGCTCGGGGAAGATCGCCGCTGACCTCATTGGCCCTGCCGATCATCGTGCGCCACTGCTTCGTGCGGTGAGCCCGCAGGCGTTGCACTCCTATGTCTGACGATTCGACGGTGCGTCGGGTCGCCTCGCGCGCCGCGGTCCCCCTGTTCATCGCGCACGTGGCGCTGACGGGCTTCGCCACGTTGGCGCTGGTGACCATCGTGCTGGCACCGGAGCCCCCGGCGCTCATGAACTCGCCGTACGCCGGAGAGGTCTATGCCATTGCGAACAGGTACTCCGGACCACTCTACGTGATTCTCGGAGCAATGGCGGTGCTCGCCCATGCCATCGGAGCGGCCGGCGTGACGCGCGCGATCCTGCTTCTGGGGGCCGCCTCCGCAATTGCTCTCGCGGCCGAGCTGATCGGCACGGCGACCGGGCTGCCGTTCGGGGAGTATGCGTACACCCCTATGTTAGGCTACCGGATCGGCGGACTGGTGCCGTTCACCATTCCGCTATCCTGGTTCTACATGCTATACGGATGCCTGGCGATGTGCGGACGGATTCTCCCCGCGCGCGACGACCTGAGAACGCGCATGACCTGGGCAGTAGTCGCCGGCATCTTCCTCACCGCGTGGGACGTTTCGCTCGATCCGGCAATGTCCTACGCGACCAAACACTGGTACTGGATGCAGGATGGGGCGTTCTATGGCATGCCGTGGGTGAACTTCGCCGGTTGGCTGCTCACCGGGACCATCGTCTCGTTCGCGATGCTCACGATCGTCCCGCCGACACGATTCGCCGAGCGCGTGTCGCCGTCTTCGTTTCCCATCTTTGTCTACGCGGTAAACGGCGTAATGCCCCTCGCGATGGTAGCGCGTGTCGAACTCTGGTGGTCGTTCTGGCCTGGGTTGATCGCAATGGCAACTCCCGTGCTACTTGCGGTAGCGTCAGGGCGCGTGGTATCAACCGCGAATCGCGACCCGCGGATTACGAAAAAGGGAGTGGAATTCGATTCCACATCAATCGGGCATTCGCCAGCAAACTGATCCCCGGAACCAGGTGCCACCTGCGTCGACCACACGACAGCTGCTCGGGCTTGCGGGCTGGCTACTGCTCAGCTTCGCGGCGGCTGGTGCAGGCGGGATCGCCTCCGCAAATGCCGGCACCTTCTACACGCAGCTCGACCGGCCCGGATGGGCTCCCCCGCCGTGGCTCTTCGCACCAGTGTGGTCCGCTCTCTATCTGATGATGGGAGTGGCTGCGTGGCTCGTCTGGAAGGAACGCGGTTTCGATGGCGCACGGACTGCGCTCGCGTTGTTCATCGCGCAGCTGGTTGCAAACGCATTCTGGACCTGGCTCTTCTTTGCCTGGCAAGAGGCAGGACTCGCCTTTGCCGAGATACTGATTCTCTGGCTGTTGATAATCGCGACCATCGTTGCCTTCTGGAAGGTGCGAGCGTTGGCCGGTGCGCTACTGGTTCCGTACCTGCTATGGGTAACCTTTGCCGGTGTACTCACCTATTCGCTTTGGCAACGAAATCCATCGTTGTGAGCCGAGCCGCGTGGCTAGAGGGCGTACCGCTGGAGATACTGCAGATCGTCAGCGTCCAGCCTGACGAGATAGACACTGCTCTTGCCGAACCCCGCCAGTCGCGTGCCTTTCGGTAGACGGACGTGCCCAACGAGCTGTCCCTTGCCATCGAACACATCATAGAAAGGCGCGTCGTCGCCCGTCGGCCGTGTACGGCGCACCCACAGCTCGCCGTTCGGTGCCACCGTTGCCGCGTTGCCCACGAAGGGCGGCTTGTACTCGGGCCAGTCGGTGATTGGCGGCAGGTCAGTCGCTCGACTTGGGCGGGCCTGCGCCGATGCTCCCCCAGGACCATCGGTGCGAGTCATCACCATTGACACTCCGCCGGCGCGCTGCCGCTCGATCTCCTTCTTGTCGGCATCGGTGACCTCGAGCCGCGGGGTCGGGATCGCAGGCCCAGCTGTACGCGCTCCATTCGGCGCGATCCACTCCACCCTGTACGGCTCGGGCGTGACGACCGCTACCCGTCCGTCGGGCGCAACTGCCCACTCGTCCCGCGGCGCGAATGGATTGGCCATTCCCATCATCACCCGCGTGCTCCCCTGTCCGCCGCTCACCGACGCGTTGCCCTTCGCCACCCTGATGAAGGCCAGGGTGTCGCTCCGGCTGGTGCCACGATCGTACCGGATGATCGGTACACTGTCGGCCGTTTCCGGGCCGTTAGGCCCCATGCTGAAGCCGGTGCCCTGGGAGTACAGGTGCCCCCTGGCGTCGGTGCCCCGCGGCTGTCCGCTCACCCGCGGCCCACGGCCGCCGCCCTCCTGCCTGAGCGCGTGCTGGCCGGCCGGTTTTCCGTTAGGTGCGATTATCAGCAGCCGCTGATTCAGCGGATCGTATAGCAGCGTGCTGTCGCGGGGTGCCGCGTACACTCCGCCAGGAAAGGAGTACTCGCCCGGCCCCTGCCCTTCCCGCCCCACCTGGGTGGCCTCGCCGCTCTCGAAGTCCAGCATCTGCACTATCCGGTCGCGAGCATCGCTCACGATCACCCGACCGTTCG
>JBPCLX010000010.1:0-3319 GCA_051002815.1 Gemmatimonadaceae bacterium | reverse complement strand
GAGCACCAGGGCGGCGGTGAACTGCTTGCTGTTCGAGCCGATCGCGTAGAGGGTCGATGCGTCGGCCGCGCGACCGCTGGCGACGTCCGCCCGCCCCCACGCCCGCTGGACCAGCGTCTCGTTGCCGCGCACTACGGCGACGGAGACGCCGGGCACGCCCTGGGTGAGCAGGCCGGCCCTCACCACGGAATCGACGAGCGCGGTCAGCGCCGCGGCGGACGGCGGTGGGCCGCTCACCGGCTTCTGCTGGGCGGTGAGGAGAGACGGTGTCATGGCGAGCAGGGCCGCCACGACGTAGCGAAACGTGTTGGACATGGTTGGCACCTCGGAGTGGACGTGGTTTCCGCAGCATTGGGAGGCGATCGACTCCGTCCGCTGGCTCGAGCGGGCGCGCGGCGATCGGGCAACGGACATAGCGTAGCCTGCGACGCTGTCCCCTGAAACTCATCATTCGCCGAGTGGTAGTTCGGAACCGCCGAGTGGCGGCGGCCGAGGGAGCAAGGAGACCGCTGCGCCATGTGGATGTTACCCAGCCCCGAGCGCGCGTCGCGAACCTCGCCTGCCGTTCGTCGGCTCCAATCTGCCATTGGTCGAAGCTGGGCTTCCGGACCCCCGGACCTGGGCGTACTGTGCACCCGAACGACGATTCCCGCAGTCCGGGGCCGCCCCTGGACGCTACGTGAACTGGAGAATCCGACGATGCAGGAATGCACCGCACAGGATATGAACGTCGGCCGGATGCTCGACGCGCTGGCGGCGAGGCATGGTGAAGTAGGGGGCGGGTTACCTCGACCATCGACCGCTGTTCCGTGCTTTCAAGTGCACTTGAAACGCAATCATCCATCGCAATGATCCACAATCGCGTCCTCGTCGCTGTGCTCGCGGCGGCGATGCTCCCGTTCTCGGCCCTGGCGCAGTCGCCGCCGCGTCCGCGATCGCTGGTGCCCGCCGCGCCGGGGCGTCCCGTCGAGGTCGAACTCCGGAGCGCTGCTCGGGCGGTGGCGCCGGACGACACGATCCCGGTGGCGATCCGGCTGCTCCCGAACCGGGGGTGGCACACGTACTGGCGTCACGCGGGCGATGTCGGCAGCGCGCCGGACGTCACCTGGCGCTTGCCGGACGGCTTCACCGCCGCGCCGCTCCGTTGGCCCACGCCGGAACGGATCGAAGCGCCACCGCTCGCGTCATACGGCTACGAGCGCGAGGTGCACCTCCTGGGCGCGGTGCACGTGCCGCCGTCGGCGCGCGTGGGTTCGACCGCGAGGCTCGAGGCGACGCTCACGTGGGTGGTGTGCGACGTGGAGTGCATCGCCGGCGACGTCGACGTCGCGCTCGCCGTGCCCGTGGCCGCCGCAACGATCGCCGACACCGAAGTCGCGCGCGCGCTGGCCGCCGAGGCCGCGCACATCCCGGAGCGGCGTGACGGCTGGACATTCCGCGCGGCGGTGGATTCCGGGAACGTGCTGCTGCACGCGTACCCGCCTGGTGACGCCGCAATCGCCATGGAGCGCACCCCGCCGCGCGTGCAGTTCTTCATCGACTCGTCGGGGGTGATCGACCACGCGGCGCAACCCCGAGTTCGCGCCCTGCCGGTCGGCCTCGAGCTGCAGGTCGGTCGCTCCGCATACGCTGCCGGGACGCCATCCCGGATCACGGGGGTGCTCGTGATCGACACCGCAGCCGCAGCGGGCGGTGACGCGCCCCGCATGCTGCTCGAGGTGGATGCGCCCGTCGTCGCGATGGCGCAGCTCGCCGCGGTGGCGCCACCCGATCCCGGCCTGGCCGGGGGCCTGGTCGCGCTCGCGACCGCAGGACTGCTCGCCCTCCTCGGCGGTACGCTGCTCAACCTGATGCCATGCGTGCTGCCCGTGCTGTCGATCAAGACGCTCGGCATCGCGGAAGCGGCCGCGCAGGACTCTCGTACAGCGCGGCGCCACGTGCTGCTGTTCGGGGCCGGCGTACTCGTGTCGATGTGGGCGCTCGTGGGCGTACTGCTCGCCCTCCGCGCCGCGGGTGCGGAAGTGGGATGGGGCTACCAGCTGCAGAATCCCGCGGTGGTCGGCGGACTCGCCCTGCTCATCTTCGCGGCCGGGCTCAACATGGCCGGCGTGTTCGACCTCAGGCCGGTCGGCGGGGGTCTCTCCGCCGCGACGCGCAGCGCGCCCCGCAGCACCGAAGCCTTCCTGAGCGGCGTGCTCGTCACCGCACTGGCCACGCCGTGCTCCGCCCCGTTCCTCGCCGCGGCGGTGGCGTTCGCGGTCACGGCGGGGGCACTCGAGTCGTTCGTCGTGTTCACGGCGCTGGGGCTCGGCCTGATCTGGCCGCTGGCGATGGTCGCCGCGGTGCCACGGCTGCGCGCATGGGTGCCGAAGCCGGGCGCGTGGATGGTGACGCTCCGCCAGGTGCTCGCCTTCCCGCTCTTCGCCACCGTGGTGTGGCTCGCCTGGGTGCTAGGCCGGCAGGCCGGAGTGAACGCGCTCGTCGCGCTGCTCGGCGCGTGCACCCTGCTCGCATTCGGGCTGTGGGCGCTCGGCCGGTTCGGCACCATCGCGGCGCCGACGGGCCGCCGTCGGCTGGCCCAGGGGCTCGCAATCGCGTCAGCCGCCGGTGCGCTGGCGCTCGTCTCGGGTGCATCCGCGGAGGGTGCAGCCACGCCCGGCGTCGTGCAGGCGGGGAGCGCGACGTCGGCGAACAGCGCCGAGGGCGCGCTGGCATGGACGCCGTACAGCGCGGAGCTGCTGAACGCAGAGCGCGAAAGCGGCCGCATCGTGCTGGTCGATTTCACGGCCGACTGGTGCCTCACGTGCAAGGTCAACGATCGCGTCGCGTTCGGATCGGAGGCCGTGCGCGCGGCGGTTCGTAATCGCGACGTCGTGCTGCTGCGTGCCGACTGGACCACGCGCGACCCCGTCGTGACGCGCGCACTCGCCGCATTCGGGCGCAACAGCGTGCCCTTCGTAGTGATCTATCCGCGAGCGCACGACGCGGCGCCCATCATCCTGCCCACGCTGCTCACCTCCGGCATCGTGACCAGCGCGCTCGAGCGCGCCGGTGCGTCACCATCGGGAGTCCTCACCTCGGCCGCGTTGACGAGCGGCCGCATCGCACCGTCACCCTCACTCCAGGCAAAGCCATGAACGACACGACCAAGCCCCCGCGCCGCTCCCGCAAGGTTCGCATCATCGCCGCAGCTGCCGGCGTCGCACTGCTGCTGGTCGGCGGTGTCGCCGCAGCCGGTGTCCTCATCGACTCGGGTCCGGAGGTCCCGCCGCCGGCCCTCCTGCCGGTCGGCGGCCCCGCACCGGCGTTCACGGCGGTC
>JBPCLX010000009.1:0-7709 GCA_051002815.1 Gemmatimonadaceae bacterium | reverse complement strand
TCTACATCATCCTGCAGCTCCGAGAGCTCATCGATGTATGGCTCCGGCAACAGGTCGGGACGGGTAGAGAGCAGCTGTCCGAGCTTGACGTATGCGGGGCCGAGCGAGATCAGCTCCGCGCGCAGCGCGGCCGCCCGCTCCCGATAGTCGATCTCGACATCCGCATTCTCGAAAGCTTCGGGCGCCAGCGCGTGGAGCCCCTGCTGTCGGGCAAGGTCACGCAGGCCGTGCCGCGTGAAGAGGTGCACGAGCGCGGTCAGACGTGGCAGGTAGCGTGGAGCCAGTATCATGCGGGGGGGGGAAGGGCAGAATCTGTGCCCTGATCCGGGGCGCGGAGGGCCGGAGAATCGTTGCCGCGCGCTATATTCGAGGCATGTCAGATGCTACTGACCGGCGCGCGTTCTTCGCGCGCGGATTCGTGCGCGCCGTGGAGCGCGCGGCCAGTATCGTGGGGCAGCGGCTGTCGCCGGTGCCCCACGTTCTCCCGCCAGGAGCGCTTCCCGAGGCTGGCCTCGTCGCCGCCTGTTCGCGCTGCGGGCAGTGCGCGTCGGCGTGTCCGGTGGGAGCGATCACCTTTCTGCCGCCTGACGCAGGGTTGTCGGCCGGTACACCAGTGCTTTATCCGGCCATAACGGCGTGCATCATGTGCGCCGACGTTCCGTGTGCCACCGTCTGTCCCACCGACGCGCTCGAACCGCCGCAAGCGGGCTGGTTGGGGTTGCAACTGGCGTCGATGGACATCGACACCGAGCGATGCATCACTTTTCGCGATGTCTCGTGTGGGGTGTGCGCGCGGGTGTGCCCGGTGGGCGAATCAGCGTTGGCGCTGGATGCGCGCGGCAGGCCGGTCGTCGGCGAAGGCTGCACGGGATGCGGCGCGTGCGTGAGGGCGTGCGTGACCGCGCCGTCCTCGATGAGAATCCGTCCTGTACGGGAGGTGGCGTGAGCGGCCATACGGAGGTAAGAACCGTGTCCAAGCCATGGGGACACGAAGTCATCTGGGCGCACACCGATCGCTATGTGGGCAAGCTGCTTCACATCAAGGCGGGCCACGCACTGTCCGTGCAGTACCACGAGCAGAAGGACGAGACGATCTATCTGCTTCGTGGCGAGATGGTCTACCGCGTGCAGGAGAACGGGGCTCTGCGCGAGGTGTCGCTTCGCGTCGGTGAGGCATTCCGCAACGAACCGGGAATGATCCACCAGATGGAAGCGATCACCGACTGCGACGTGCTCGAGGCCTCGACGCCGCACCTGGATGATGTCGTCAGGCTCACTGATCGATACGGACGGGAGGGGACCAGCGCACCATGAAAGTGATAATTCCGTTGGCAGGCAAGGGAACCCGGCTTCGGCCGCACACTCACGTGACGCCCAAGCCGATGCTCAAGGTGGCCGGCAAGCCGGTCATGGCGTACATCCTGGAGGATCTGCAGAAGCTCGGCAACGTCGAGCAGATCATCTACATCACCGGCCATCTCAAGGAAAAGGTCGAAACCTACGCGCGTTCTTTTCCATTCGATTCGGTGTTCATCGAGCAGGTGGAACAGAACGGAACGGCGACGGCGGTCGCGCTCGCCCGTGAGTACGTCGATCAGCCTGTTCTCATCATCTTCGTGGACACCATCTTCGACGCCGATCTTTCCGTCATCAATACGACCGACGCCGACGGCATCATTTGGACCAAGGAGGTCGAAGACTATCAGCGCTTCGGCGTAGTCGTCACCGATGCCGGCGGGAACATGACGAGGATCGTCGAGAAGCCGAAGGACCCCATCTCCAAGCGGGCGAACATCGGACTGTACTACATCAGCAACTGGAAGCTGCTGTTCGAGGGAATCGATCACGTCATGCGGCAGCCTACCCAGCTCGGCGAATATTTTCTCACCGATGCCTTCCAGTACATGATCGACAAAGGCGCCACGTTGAAAGTGATCGACGTGGAAGGCTGGTACGATGCCGGCAAACTGGACACCCTGCTCGATACAAATCGCACCATGCTCGAGAAGGGTCGGGCGCGACATCCCGGCGCGAACGGCGGGTCGACGATCGTCGATCCCGTCTACATCGAGGACGACGTGTCGCTGACCGGGTCGACGATTGGCCCTAACGTATCGATCGGAAAGGGCAGCGTCATCGAAGATTCGGTCCTGCGCGATACGGTGATCGGCGACAAGGCGCGGATCAGCCGGTCACGGCTCGAGAACTCGCTCATTGGCGAGGGAACGGTCGTCGAGGGCGTGGTCGGAAGCCTGACGATCGGCGACCATTCCGAGGTTCGATCGGGCTAGCGCCCTCAGGGTGCCAGGCCCGATGCGGCGAGGGTGATGCCGAGCGCGCGTTCGAGTCCGCGAACGCCGTCGGTATTCTCGTACCACTCACTCTCGGTATGCGCCTCTCCGCCGCGACCGCCGGCGCCGATGGCGACGGCTGGAATGCCGAGGCTGATCGGAACGTTGGCGTCGGTCGATGCCGCGCCAAGGGTAGGGTCGCGTCCTATCAAACGTGTGATCTCGATCGCCGCTGATACGAGCGGATGATCGGCCGCCGTTTCGCCGCCCGGGCGGTCTCCGATGATTTCCACGGCGCTCGTTAGGGCCGGAGTTCCCGGCGCGCGGCGCGCGTTCTCTTCATCCTCGGCGGCGCGAACCGCGGCGAACAGGGCCCCTTCGATTGGCGGCAGCGTCTGTGTTCCCGCCGACCGCAGATCCACTTCCAGCCAGGCATCGGACGGAATCGCGTTAACCGAGATTCCTCCGCCAATGCGCCCCACCGACAGTGTCGTGCGTGGTTCCGCCGGCAGCGGCAGCGCCGACAGCCGCGCGACGCAGGCGGCCGCGGCGTGCACGGCGTTAGGCGAACCGAACGCCGCCCAGCTGTGGCCCCCAGGGCCATGAAAAGCGATCCGAAACCGGCGCGAGCCTAGCGCCTTGTGCACGATCCGCTCGTCGCCAGCGCCATCGAGAATGACTGCCGCACCCGCGTCACGCAGGCCGTTGGTGAAGAGGTGCTTGGAGCCGCGCAGGTCGCCGGCACCTTCCTCGCCCGTCGTGCCGACGAAGACGACGGTTGCTCGGGTGCGGAGCGCCACCCCGTCGATTACTCGGGCCAGGGCCAGGAGCGCGGCAAGTCCACGCCCGTTGTCCCCGATTCCGGGTCCAACCAGTCGCACCCCTTCCCGGCGCACCCTCAACGCCGTCTGCCGCGGAAAGACCGTGTCCAAATGGGCGCAGAGCACCACCGGCGGCTCGCCGGGATCGCTGCCACGCCGTACCCCGAGCACGTTCCCCGCAGGGTCCATCTCCACGTTGGTGAGCCCCACAGCACGGAAACGCTCGAGCAGCCAGGTCGCGCGGGCGCCCTCTTCCCCGGTCGGCGCCGCGATCTCGCAAACCTCGACCTGAGCCTCCAGGGTCGCCGAATCTGCAGCCGCCAGCCGCTCGCGCGCTTCTCGCACACGGGGCTCCTGCCACACCACCCGCACCCGCTCGCGTTCAGTCATGCTGTGAATTGCACTCACGGCGCACGCGGGCGCAAGGGAGACTGGCCGCCGATTCCAGACCCTGTACATTTGCACGCTGCGCTTCCAGAGTTGTCCACCCCGCCATCCACGAGGCTCCGAGTGCGTGGGCTCCCCGATCGACCAAATGGATAGGCATCGTCTCTTGACGACATCGTTGACAGCGATAATTGACGGATATCTGGAGCTGCGCTGGCAGCTCGACCCCGTAGCAGCCACAGCTGCTGGAGCGCATGAGCACGATCATCGCTGGCCCGACAGGTCGCAGGCAGCCGTGCGCACGCTCGCAGCGGCTCTCCGTAGTTATGCCGGCAGCCTCGAGGAAGCCGAAGCCGACTCGCTTCAGGATGAGATCGACCGCACAGCGGCGCTTCACGCCGCCCGCAACGACATCGAGCAGCTGGAGGCCTGGCGCCCGTTCGCCCGCGATCCTGGGTGGTACGTCCGGCACCTGCTCGACGGACTTTACGTTCTGCTGCTGACGCTGCCGCACGACCCGCCTCGCCGAACCGAGGCGATCGTTGCAAGACTTCGTGGGGCGCCGCGATTCCTTCAGACAGCCGTGGAAGCGTTGACGGCGGCTGCTCCCGTTCACATCGAGACGGCCCGCAGCATGCTCCCCGGCGCCATCGACCTCGTTCGGCACGGAATACCGGAAGCACCTCTCGATATTTCGGTGCTCGAGCCCGGTGCGCTCGATGAGGCAATCGGGTCCTGTGTCGACGGCCTTCTCGAGTTCTCCGAATGGCTGCAAACGACATCCGATTCCGCCGACGGCGACTTCGCGGTGGGACTCGCGCTGTACGACAACATGCTGCACACCGCCCATATGCTTCGTGACGGTGCCGATGCATTGGCGCGGTACGGTGAGCAGCTCCGCCTGGACGCCGAAGAGGAGCTCTCGGCGCTTGCCGCTGAGATCGAACCGGGTACGCCGTGGCGGGATCTCGCGGATAGGCTGGACTCCGAAGGAGCGCCAGCAGACACGTTAGGCTTTCTCGAAGCCGAGATAGAATCCGCTCGGAAATTCGTGGAGAAGCATGACGTCCTGACGCTGGCCGCCCGGCCCCTGGTGATCGAGCAGACGCCGCCCTATCTGGTTCCGCTGGTGCCGCTTGCCGCGTACGTGCCGGCTGGTGCGCTGGAGGAGGATCAGACGGGCCGCTTTCTCGTCAGCGCCACCGGGAACGGCAAGGGTCAGGGCAGGTCGGAGTACGACCTGGCCGTAATCGCCGTGCACGAAGCGATTCCCGGACATCACGCGCAGATGTCGATTTCGCACGCGCTCGAGCGGCCGGTTAGGCGACTGCTCTTTTCACCGGTCATGGTCGAAGGATGGGCGCTGTACTGCGAGTCGCTGCTCGCCGAGCTCGGATTCTTTGCCGACGCGCGCCGCCGGTTCTCGCAAATGCGCCTGCTGCGGTGGCGGGCGATTCGTATAGAGCTGGATGTTGCGCTGCACACCCGCGGGCTACCGCCTCACGAAGCAGCGGCGCGACTGCACGAGGATGTGGGACTCTCGCCCGACGCGGCACTCGCCGAGGTCAGGCGGCAATGCTCGATGCCGACGTATGCGGCTTCCTATGCCGCTGGCCGCCGCGAGATTCTTCTGCTCCGCGAATCAGTTCGCAAGCGACGGGGCAATGCCTTTTTGCTCCGTGATTTCCACGATGAGCTTCTGACTTACGGCCAGCTGCCGCTCGCGTTGGCATGGTGGGGAATGGAGCCGACCTGACCGGGATGCCCCCTCGTCCACGGCTTGGGCGCACGGTCAAGGCGCTAGGTGCGGTCAGCTTTCTGACCGACGTGTCGAGCGAGATGATCTACCCCCTGCTTCCGCTCTTTCTGGCGGGGACGCTGGGGGTCAGTGCGAGCGTGATCGGCTTGGTGGAAGGTGCCGCGGAATCCACCGCCGCGGTACTCAAACTGGCGAGCGGATGGTGGTCGGACCGCGTAAGGCGCCGAAAGCCGCTGGTGGTGGCGGGGTACGTCATAGCGTCCGTTGCCCGTCCGCTGATTGCCATTGCGCAGAGCGCGACTCAGGTGCTGGTGATCCGGGTAAGCGACCGGGTGGGCAAGGGAATCCGCACCGCCCCTCGCGACGCACTGATCGCCGATTCGGTCGAGCCGGCAATTCGCGGCCGGGCCTTCGGCTTTCATCGCGCCGCGGACCACTCCGGGGCGGTCGTGGGGCCGCTGGTAGCATGGGCGCTGATCGAGCATGGGGGGGTGTCGCTGCGAACCGTGTTCGCGCTGGCGGCTATTCCGGCGGCGTTGGCGGTACTCACAGTCATGACGGCCGTGCGCGAGGCGCCGCCGGCTGTCCTTCCCGCCACTGGAACACCCCAACGCCTGACTACCAGACTCGGCGGACGGTTTTGGGCAGTACTAGGCGTGCTGTTCGTGTTCACGCTCGGCAATTCGACCGATGCGTTTCTGTTGTTGCGCGCCCGGGAGCTGGGTGTGTCCGCGGCGCTCATTCCGGTACTGTGGTCGATGTTGCATCTCGTAAAGGCGGCGTCGAGTACCCCCGGCGGTTCCCTGTCCGACCGATTCGGCCGCCGGCCGCTGCTGGTTGGTGGGTGGATGCTCTACGCCGCGGTCTATCTGGCGTTAGGATCGGCGGGCGCCGAGTGGCAGGTGTGGGCGCTGTTCGCCGTGTATGGGGTGTACTTCGGACTGACGGAAGGGGTGGAGAAAGCGCTGATTGCCGACCTGGTGCCTGCCGCACGCCGCGGGGCGGCGTTCGGCTTCTTCAACCTGGCGATTGCCGTGGGTGCTTTGCCGGCCAGCGTCCTGTTCGGCATGGTGTGGGACGCGCACGGGGCGCAGGCGGCATTCGGCATGGGGGCCTCGTTTGCGTTTCTTGCGGCGGCGGGCGCTATGGTGGTGCTGCGCAGTCCTGGTAATGCACCAGAAGGGTCTTGAACGTCCGAGCGCCGACGCATACTCCATGTCAGGCTACACCAGGGAGGCTCGCATGCCGGACATCACACTCCTCAATCTCGACGTACCCGCGGCCGAAGCGCTCGCGGCAAGCCCCGAGAACTTCGCACGGCAGCGGGGCATTACGCTCGGACCGGCGTGGCCGGTGGTCGTCGACATTGCCACGCATACGGCCCGGTTCCTGGCCGCCACGCAGGCGCGCCCCCCATGGGTGAGCTACCTCGCGGTCGAGGGCCCGGCACGCCTGCTCGTAGGCGCCTGCGGATTCAAGGGCAACCCCGGCGCCGATGGCGCTGCGGAGATAGCGTACTTCACCTTTCCAGGAGACGAGGGGCGCGGAGTGGCGACGGCGATGGCGCAGGCGCTCGTACGGATCGCCGCCGCCGCTCATCCGGCGGCTGCCGTCGTGCGCGCTCACACCTTGCCGGAGGTCAACGCGTCGGGGCGCGTGCTCGGGAAGTCGGGCTTTCGGCGGCTCGGTGAGGTGATCGATCCGGAGGACGGGCTCGTCTGGCGCTGGGAACGTTCGCCGAGCCAGCATAACGATAATCCCCCGGTCTGACGCGCGGACTCGAGGCGACCCCTACCGGCTCTCGAACCGTTCCAGGTCCGGTTCCACCACATCCGTCATGCAGCTTGGACAAATGCCATGACTGAACTGGGAGCTCGTATGAGTGGAAATGTAGCTCTCGACAGTCATCCAATAGTCGGAGTCATCCCGGATCTTCTTGCAGTACGAGCAGATCGGAAGAATCGCCTGTAGTGACTTGACCTCGGCCAGCGCTGCCTGCAGCTCGAGCACCAGCCGTTCACGATCCTCTTCCGCACGCTTCCGGTCGGTGATGTCGCGGGCCACCGAGTAGATGACGCCGTGAGCTGAATCCGGCGCCGCGTTCCATAGAAGCCAGCGATACGACCCATCCTTGCACACATAGCGGTTCTCGAAGCCTAACGCACTGCCGCCCTGCCTGACCTTCTCGTTCTGCTCGATGGTACGAGCACGATCGTCAGGGTGTACGAACTCGATGAACGGTTTCGACATGAGCTCTTCGCGGGGATAGCCAAGCGTCCGCTCCCACGCGGGATTGAGGCGCGCGAAATGTCCGTCGAAGCCAAGAAAGCAGAGCAAGTCGATCGACAGGTCGAAAAAGCGATCAATGGTGTCTTTCGCAGTCATCGCCCCTGCGTCGGAGCGCGGCAGCGGCGGCGCCTCGACCTCTTCGTCTGCGGCGCGCTCCTCGCG
>JBPCLX010000008.1:0-8491 GCA_051002815.1 Gemmatimonadaceae bacterium | reverse complement strand
CTCCACGGCCCAGGCTATTCGGGCGCCGAAGGCATCAGCGGGGCCGACACGCTGACGAGCGGAGCCTGGGCCGACGACTTTCACGTCTTCGCCGTCGCGTGGAAGCCGAACGAAATTCGCTGGCTGGCGGACGGGCACGAGTACCATCGCCTTACGCCGGCCGATCTGCCGGCCGGAGCGGCATGGGTTTTCGACCGGCCTTTTTTTTTCCTGTTGAACGTCGCCGTCGGTGGACACTGGCCCGGCGATCCGGATGCCTCCACGACGTTCCCGCAGCAAATGGTGGTGGACTACGTTCGCGCTTACCGCGAACCGTAGCGTGAACCTCGGGCTCACCGTGCAGACCACGTAACGACCCACCGCCAGCATCTAACTCCCTCTCCGCGCAAGCACGCATCGATGTCGTGAATAGAGGTCTCTACGTAGTCATGGGAGTGGCCGGAGCCGGCAAGAGCGTCGTAGGCGAGGCGCTCGCCGCCGCCCTCGACATCGATTTCGTCGAAGGGGATGAGTACCATCCCGCCCAGAACAAAGAGCGCATGGCACGCGGAATTGCGCTCACCGACGACGACCGCAGGGGATGGCTTCATTCGTTGGCCTTACGAATCGGCGCGGCGCACGACGCCGGACGCGGGGTCGTAGTTGCCTGCTCGGCTCTCAAACGAGCGTACCGGGACATTCTTCGCGCCCCGACGAGCGAGCTCCAGTTCGTCTTTCTCAAGGGGCCGCAGGAGCTGATCGCCGAGCGGCTCGCCAACCGGCGCGGCCACTTCATGAATGCGTCCCTGCTGGAGAATCAGTTCGCGACACTCGAGGAACCGTCGCCTGACGAGGGCGCATGGGTGTGCCACATCCGGCGGCCGCCGGACGATATCGTCGCCGGTCTCGTAAACCGAATTCTACATGACGACTGAGACTCGCCTCCTCGTGTTCGCGTTCGTCGCGGTGGCAGCGCTCATTCTGCTGATCGCGCGTTTCAAGCTGCATCCCTTCATCGCGCTGGTTACCGTGTCGCTAGGATTGGGTGTAGCGACCGGAATGCCGCTCGGCCGGGCGGTGCAGGCGTTCCAGGATGGCGTGGGCGGTACGCTTGGCTTCATCGCCGTCGTGCTCGGGCTCGGCACCATGCTGGGCAAGATGATGGCGGAGTCAGGGGCTGCCACACGCATAGCGCGCACGCTCATCGACTTGTTCGGCGAACGTCGTGTTCACTGGGCGATCATGTTCGTCGCGTTCATTGTGGGAATCCCCGTCTTCTTCCAGGTCGGTTTCGTTCTTCTCATTCCCCTCGTGTTCACCATCGCGGCTGGCACGGGCATATCGCTGATCAAGATCGGGATCCCGCTGGTGGCCGGCCTGTCGGTGGTGCACGGCATGCTGCCGCCGCATCCGGCCGCGATGCTGGCGGTGAGCGCATTCGAGGCCGACATCGGTCTGACCATCCTGTACGGCCTGATCGTCGGCCTTCCGACAGCCGCGCTGGCCGGACCCATTTACGCCACCTGGATCTCGCCCCGCATCGTTCTTCCGGCGGAGAATCCGTTAGCCAGGCAGCTCGAAGGCGAATCGGTGGAGCACATGCCCGGATTCGGAATCTCGCTCTTCACGGTGCTGATTCCGGTGTTCCTGATGCTTCTCGCCAGCGCCGCGGACATAACGCTCGAGGCGGACAACGCATTGCGTGCGGCACTGCACTTCGTCGGCCATCCGATCGTGGCGCTGCTGCTCGCGCTGCTCTTTTCGTTCTGGTCGCTGGGGCGGCCACGCCGGTTCACGCGTGAAGAGGTGATGAAATTCCTAAATGACTGTCTGGGTCCCACCGCGACGATACTGCTGGTCATCGGTGCGGGCGGGGGCTTCAATCAGGTGCTGATTCAGAGTGGCGTGGGGGGCGCGATCGCCGATCTGGCGATCGGCTCGCAAGCTTCGCCCCTCATTCTGGCCTGGTTCGTGGCGGCGTTGATACGCGTGGCGACCGGCTCGGCGACGGTGGCGATGACGACTGCCGCGGGAATCGTAGCGCCTATCGCCGCGACGGTTCCGGGAACGAACGCCGAGCTGCTGGTGCTGGCGACCGGGGCCGGCTCGCTGGTGCTCTCGCACGTGAACGATTCCGGCTTCTGGCTCATCAAGGAGTTCTTCAACATGACCGTGCCGCAGACGCTGAAGACGTGGACGGTAGCGGAGACGATCATCGGCGTAGCCGGACTGGGATTCACAATGCTTCTGGGTCTGGTGCTCTGATCGAGCCATCGGAACCCCTGCACTACACCACATTGCGGAGGCGGACGAGGTTACATGCGCACGATCACAAGTTGGAGAATGGCCGCGCTGATCGTTATGCCGGCAATGGCCTGCACACAGCCGGAGCCGGCTGTGACCCGCGCGGCTGAACAGGCAGCGCTGGAGTCGAGTGGGTGGGTCGACGTCACGGCGACTCTCGACCCGGCGACGACGCCAATCTATGAAGGCGATGCTCCAATGAAGTTCGAGTATCTTCAGGACATGCGTAATGGCGACCCTCTGACGCTGTCGGTGTATTCGCTAGGCGCGCACAGCGGAACCCACATCGATGCACCCATGCACTTCGTTTCCGGCGGAGCATCGATAGACCAGGTGCAGCTCGACCTGCTGATCGGCTCGGCGCGCGTGATCGACATCCCCGACAGCGTTCAGGCAATCGACGCCGCGGAGCTGAACCGGCACGAGTGGCAAGGCGCGCAGCGAGTGATTTTCCGAACGAGGAGCTCGCTGCGTGGCTGGATGGCATCGCCGGAGTTTCATCGCGACTTTGCCTACATCGCACCGGATGCGGCTCAGCTGCTCGCCGACGCAGGAGTGCGGATGGTGGGGGTGGACTACATCTCCGCCGAGCAGTTCGGTTCGCCGGCGCCGGTGACGCATCGCATCCTGCTTGGCAAGGGAATTCCGATAGTCGAGGGATTGGCCCTCGATGGAGTGACTGCCGGAGATTACGACGTGATCGTGCTGCCGATTAAGGTAGCGGGGCACGAAGGAGCGCCGGCGCGAGCTGTATTGAGGAAAACGGGCACCGGAGATTCCGGCTCGTGAGAACGACTGCCATGATGTTCGCGCGCTGGGACGCGCTTGGAAGTCGGTTTCCATTCAACCCGAGGACATTCCGATGAGGATCGCCGCTGGCTTGTGTGTCGCCGCATTGTTCGTGGCCGGGGAGAGCGAGGGGCAGGCAGGAGGAGCCACCCCACAGCAACCAATGGGATTTTTCATAACGAGCGCCGGACCCGGCGATGGCGCAAACCTTGGCGGGCTGGCAGGTGCGGATGCCCACTGTCAGCGGCTGGCGCAGGAGGCGAGTGGCGGCGCTCGCTCGTGGCGAGCCTACCTGAGTACGACCGCCGGTGGTGGACAGGCGCCGGTAAACGCGCGCGATCGCATCGGGAACGGTCCGTGGCACAACGCCAGGGGAGTGCTCATCGCGTGGAACGTGGCAGATCTGCACGGCGATCTTCAGCGCGACCGCAACAGCATCAACAAGGAGGGAGCGCTCAACGAGAAGGGACTTCCGGTGAACGGACGCGGCGACACGCCTAACCAGCACGACATTCTGACGGGATCGGACTCGCACGGCCGCGCGATGCTCGGCAGTGCCGCCACGACCACGTGCAACAACTGGACGAGCAATGCTGCCGGCAGTGCCATCGTCGGACATCACGATCGGACTGGTGGCGGTAACTCGTCGTGGAATGCGGCTCATCCGAGCCGTGGGTGTGGTCAGGCCGACCTGGTCGCAACCGGGGGCGCTGGACTTTTCTATTGCTTTGCCGCGAGCTGACCTGGGAAAAGGGGGGCTGCCGGCGTGACTCGGTGGAGACCACCGATGGGTGTGCCTCTGTCCGTGCGCGGGGCAGCCCCGCGCCGTATCTTCTGGAATGACCTCGCGACGAGAGACGCTCCGCGCGCTTGGCAGTATCGCCGCGCTCCAGTTCTTCGGAACGCTCGGCGTCGAGGAGCTGGTCGCGGTCGGACAGCGGGCTCATGCGCTCGCCGGGCGGCGGCGAAGGGGCGAGCCCGGAGCTCCGCCGCGCGCGCTCACGCCGGCGCAGTACGAGATGGTAGTCCAGGCGGCAGAACGGATACTGCCCCGCACTGATACGCCGGGCGCCACGGACGCGGCCGTCGCCGATTTCATCGACATCATGCTCGCCGACTGGTACAGCCCCCCTGAACGCACGCGCTTCACGAGCGGCCTGGCTGAGCTGGATGCCCGGTCGCGGAAGCTCGCCGGCGGCGGCCGCGACTTCGTGCAATCGACCGAGCTGCAACAGACTGCGGTGCTCGAGTCGCTCGACGAGGAGCTGCACATACTGCGGCAGTCGGGCGAGGCCGGCGTCAACGAGCACTGGTTCGCGATGCTCAAGCACCTGACGATCTGGGGCTATTACACATCGCGCCCCGGCATCGTAGAGGAGTTGCGCGTCGATCTCATTCCCGGTCGCTATGATGGCAATGCAAAATATTGAGCGCGATTACGACGCCATCGTCGTCGGCTCCGGGATTACCGGAGGTTGGGCAGCAAAGGAGCTGTGCGAACGCGGGCTGCGTACACTCGTGCTCGAGGCTGGACGCGACATCGATCCGCAGCGCGATTATACGGAGCACGTGCCGCCGTGGGACATGCGCTTTCGCGGGCTGGGAAACCGCCGCGAGGTCGAGGAAAGGCAGCAGATCCAGCGCCGGTCGGTGAGCTTCGACGAATTGAGTCACCGGTTCTGGACGGACGATGTCGACAATCCCTACACCACTCCCACGGACAAGCCGTTCGACTGGCTCCGCGCGCGCCAGGTAGGCGGCAAGTCGATCATCTGGGGGCGACAGGTCTATCGCTGGAGCGATCTCGATTTCGAGGCCAATCTTCGAGACGGGTTCGGCGTCGACTGGCCGATTCGTTATGCAGACATCGGGCCGTGGTACGATCATGTCGAGCGGTTCATCGGCGTCAGTGGCGAAGCGCTCGCACTCCCGCACCTGCCTGACGGGCCCTTCCAGCCGCCGATGGAAATGAACTGCGTGGAAGCGGCGGTCCGCGACCGGCTGCACGCCCGCTTCGACTCCGCACGCCGCATGACGATCGGACGGGTCGCGGTGCTGACGGAACAGCTGCCGGGGAGAGCGCCCTGCCACTACTGCGGACCCTGCCAGCGCGGATGCGTGACCCGCTCCTACTTCTCGAGCCTCAATGCCACGCTTCCAGCCGCGAGCGCGACCGGGCGCCTGACGCTGCGCCCGCACAGTATCGCGCACACCGTGGTGTACGACGCCCGGTCAGGGCGCGTCTCCGGTGTTCGCGTCATCGATGCGGCTACGCGAACGGAGCACGAGTTTCGCGCTCGAGTCGTCTTTCTCTGTGCGTCGGCGCTCGAGAGCGTAAGGATTCTCCTCAACTCCGACTCGCCGACCTTTCCAAACGGGCTTGCCAATGGCAGCGGAGCGTTGGGGCTGGGAATCATGGATCACATCAAGCGAGGCGGCGCCAGCGGCATGATTCCAGGGTGGGAGGATCGCACGACGATAGGCAGCCGGCCCAACGGCATCCTGATTCCCCGCTTTCGGAATCTCGATCGGGGCAGCAGCGGACGAGAGTTCATTCGCGGCTATCAGTTCCAGGGGGGCGCGGGCCGTATCGGCTGGCGGGGTCGTGCGCGCGAACCGGGGATCGGCGCGGCATTCAAGGCGCGGCTCACCGCTCTCGGACCATGGACAATGTCGCTGGCCGGTTTCGGCGAATCGCTCCCCCGCGACGAGAATCGCGCCATGCGTCATCCGGTGCAACGGGACGCCTGGGGGATTCCAACGCTCCACATCGACGTCGCGTGGAGTCCTAACGATTTAGCGATCCATCGCGACATGACCGACAGCGCCGCCGAAATGCTCGATGCGGTGGGTGCGAAGGACATCGTTCGCTGGACCGAGCCGAGCGTGCCCGGAAACGCCAATCACGAGATGGGGGGCGCTCGCATGGGCCGCGACAAACGGACTTCCGTGTTGAACGGCTGGAATCAGGCGCACGAGGTACCCAACCTGTTCGTAACGGACGGCGCCTGCATGTCTTCCAGCGCCTGCCAGAACCCGTCGCTGACCTACATGGCGCTCACCGCGCGCGCGGCCGCTCATGCCGTCGATGCGCTCAACCGGCAAGAGCTGTGAGCCCCTACGACCGCAGCGGGCCAACCAGGCGGCGGGATGAAGTCGCGGTCGATCGCCGGAGCGCCATCCGCAGCCTGGCGGCGGTGGTGGCCGCGCCGATGTTCGCGAGCGGCGGCATGACTTTCCTCCGCCCGCGCAAACTCGACCGCATTGGCCTTGCTCTATTCACGGTCAACCGCCTGACGAGCCGCGACTACGAGCGCGCGCTGCAGCAGGTGGCCGGCATCGGTTACCGCGACGTGGACATGTACATCCACGACTCGAGGCGCCAGCCCGCCGAGACCCGGGCAATGCTCGATCGAGCCGGGCTGGCGTGCCCCTCGGCCCGCGTGGCGACTCCGGCGCTCTACCGCGGCTGGAACCGTTATCTGGATGGTGCCAATACGTTAGGCGCCCGCTGGATAACGCTCGCCAACGTTCCGTACGAGGAGCGGATCCAGCTGCGGGACTGGCAGGAGATCGCGGATGTGCTGAACACTGCCGGCGAAGCGGCGCGCCGACAGGGCCTGACCCTGTGCTACCACAATCATGCGTTCGAACTGGAGCCGCTGGAGGGGAAGATCCCGCTCGATCTGCTTCTCGAATCCACCGATCCGGCGCTCGTAAGGCTCCAGATGGACGTCTACTGGATGGCGCGAGGAGGCCGCAACCCGGCCGCGGAGATTCGGCGGTTGGGCTCCCGGGTGGCCACGCTGCACCTGAAAGACATGGATGCCACTCCGGAGCGAGGGTTCACCTCGGTCGGGAATGGAACGATCGACTTCCGCGCCGTGCTGGCTGCCGCGGCGAATGTGAATGTGCGCGACTACTTCGTCGAGCAGGATGCGCCGGCGGATCCCATTAAGGCGATCGGTTCCAGTTATGCGCATCTCGCTCAGCTGGAGTTCTAGGGAGCGGGCATTCCTGAACCGCTGCTCACTCCCGGGCGGTCATCTGCACGCGGTACGAAACGGCGCCGTACATGAGCGCGCGAGTCGTCAGGACCGATGCCCATCCGGTTAGCGCGTCCCCGCGCAATCGGAGGGTGAGCACGATCGGGTGGGAACCCCTGGCTTCTGCGCCCGCGGCATCGGCACCAACGATCTCACCCTCGAACCGGGCCGTCATCTGTCCGTCCTGCGCATCCGGGATCCTGACGGCCAGCTCGGTCTCGGGCTGGTTCGCCAGGCGCGCGCGGGCAGCTCCGCTGGTGGGGATTTCGAACGTGAGTGGAATCGAGTCGCCGTGCACCAGAACCATTCCGGTCCAGCGTCCGACCAGCACCGCCGAGCGCGGCCGGTCGTCCGTGGCACCGGCAGCAGCAGCGCCGGACGCGCCGGCGTTCGCACCCGCTGCCTCTACCTGACGAGCGCGCTCGGCACTGGCCAGACGCTCTGTTGCGTAGCGGGGTACCACCGCCGCCGTCATTGCGGCGGCGATGCGCGCTGTGGGAACTGCGGACGTGTTTGTCAGCACGACGACCGACAGCGATTCCGCGGGGTAGAGCGCGAGTACGGTCGCTACGCCAGGCATGCCGCCGCCGTGCGAGATTCTCCTCAGCCCGTGATCATCTTCGGCGATCCCCCACCCCCACCCACGAGCGACACCCGGCTCACCGGATGGCGCATCGGAGACCTGCATCCGGGCCCGGGTCTCTCGCGTGAGTACGTCCTTCGCGCCCGGGAGCGCGAACCCCAGATGCCACTGCCCGAACCTGACGAGATCATGCGCGCTGGAGTAGACACCCGATGCGCCGACGTGGTCGAAGGTGTACGGCGGAATCGGCTTCCCCTCGTTGTCATACCTGACCGCGGCACGATCGCCCAGCCCTGATCCATCGCTCACCGCCATTTCGTGGAACCCCAGCGGTGCGAACAGCTCGCGCCGCAGGAACTCCGAGTAGCTCATACCCGATGTGCGGGCGATGATGTGGTCGAGAATCCCGTAACCGAGATTGGAATAGAAGTATCTCTCGCCAGGCGGGTACACGAGCACGCCATAGCGTGCAATGGCCGTGTCCATCGGATGGGCGACTGCGCCGCCGGCGTAGAAGAACTGGTAGTGCAGCGGTAGGCCGGCGGTGTGCGTGAGCAGGCGCCGGACCGTCGCGCTGTCCGCCAACCCCTCGAATGCGCGCAGCTTTGCGGCGCCGAGATAACGGTTGGCTGGCTGATCGACGGCGACCTTCCCTCCCTCGACGAGAACCATCAGCGCGGTCGCGGTGATGGGCTTGGAAATCGATGCCAGCGAGTACATCGTCCGCGGCGTCGCTCTTATCGCCCGCTCCTTGTCCGCGTACCCGAACGATTCCTCCCAGAGAATGCGC
>JBPCLX010000007.1:0-7215 GCA_051002815.1 Gemmatimonadaceae bacterium | reverse complement strand
CCCCCCGGTACAGCGCCGCCCGCGCCAGAAAGTCTCCCTGCTCGGCGTTCGTTTCATTGTTCAGGAAATACTCGGTGAGGAATCCCTGTACCAGCCTGCCGAGCGCCGATGGCTCGACAAGGTCGGTTTGAAGCCGAGTCACCTCCCGCCGGATGAGAGTCAGCGCCGAGTCGGGAAACACGGTCGTGATGTAGATGCCGCCTGACGAAATGGCGCGGTCGGTGAACATCGCGTCTACCGCATACGTGAGATTGTGGCGGGCCCGGATTTCATTGAACAACCGTCCGGACAGAATCGCCATCGCCACTCGTAAGGCCTGGTAGTCGCCCCACTCGGCCGCCGACGGTCCGGTGAACCGGCCAAGCAGATAGTTGGTCGGGAGGGAGCGCTGCACTACCGCCAGCGTTCCGCCATGCACGGGCGGCGCGGCGGGTGAGCTCCATTCATAAGAGCCGCGCGGCAGAGTGCCGAGGGTGCCGCGGACCAGCCGTTCGACCTCGGCGCGTCGAACGTTGCCGACGACCACCAGAAGCATGCGGGATGTGACGAACTGCGAATCGCGATAGGCGCGCAGAGTGCCACTCGTCAGGCCCCCGAGCGAACGCTCCGTGCCGGCCGGCGAGAGCCCGTACGGATGTCCGGCAAAGGCGAGGCTGTCGGCAAGGTAGTGCACGAGCGCATCGGGCGAATCGCGGCGCCCGCGGGCTTCGGTGAGCAGCTGCGCACGAATCAGCTCGATGTCGTCGGAAGCCAGCGTCGGCGACATGATCCGGTCGGCGAACAGCGCCCATGTGCTGTCGAGAGTCGTGCGCAGCGCGCGGAAGCCGAACATCGTCCAGTCTTCAGTCGGCTCGATGACGAACGTGCTGCCCAACGATTCCGCCGTCAGGCGGGCGCGGTCCTTTGGGAACTTCCTGGTACCGCGTTCCGAAGCGGCGAGAACGAACGCTTCGATACCTGCGTTCTCGACCGTGACCTGTCGTACGCCGCCCAGCAAATAGAGATTGGCCGCTACGACGTCGTTGGCCGCATTACGCCGAAGGATCACGCGCACGCCATTCGTCACGAAGTCCAGCGTTGCGGTGTCGGGCGCCGCTACGGTGGGGGCGGGCGGCGCCACCTGTGCCTGCGCGCCGGCGACGGCAACGGCGGTCGAAAGCACGATCAGCGCCGCGGCGAATCCTCTCGGCCCGCGCCTCATCGAGCCTCCGACCCGGCGAGCAGGTCGTCAGGCACGAGGTTGAGTGCCGTTCGTGCCTGCGGCGAGAGAATGATGCCGACAACGTAGGGTTTTCCAACGATGTACCTTGAAGCGTAGTCGCGAAGATCCTCCACCGTTCGGGCCGCCATGTTGTCCACGTATCCCATGAAGTAGTCCAGGCCGACAACGCTCCACCAGAATCCGAGTTGGTGCGCGAATCCTGACGCCCGTTCGAGATTGAGCATGGTATTCACCGCCCGCTGACGCTTCACCGGCTCGAGCTCCGCCGCCGTGTAATACCCGCTGTCGGCCAGCTGAGCGATTTCCCGGTGCAGAGCGGCAAGGCCTTCCCTCACCCGATCCGGAGCGATTACCGCGGCGATCGTGATGGGCCCCACGTTCGACAGCGTGTAGTAATTCACCCCAACATTCTGAAAGAGCCCGCTCTCTACGAGTCGCCTCTGAAGCGTTGAGCCGGCGCCATTCAGCACGTCGGAGAATACGTCGGCCGCGTACGTCGCCTCGGCATCCTCGCGCACACTTGGACCGTGCCATTGTATCAGGATCACCGCGTCGGAAACGGGCTCCTCGGCGATAATGCCCCTGCTCTCGCGTAGAGGCGGGATTGGCGGAATTGGATTCACCAGGAATGGATCGGCGCCCCGCGGCCAGTCAGCGAATGTGCGTTCGGCGAGTGCGAACACCCGCTCCGGATTCACATCACCGGCAATGATGAGCACCGAGTTGTTCGGCACGTAATAGCGCTGCTGGATCTCGCGGAGCGTTGCCGGGGTAGCGCTTCGGATGACCTCCCGCCGCCCGATCGTATTCTTCCGCCCCACCTGATCACCATACATCAGCGTGTCCATCCGCTGGTTGAGCCGGAAGTACGGGCTGGATTCGGCACGGTCGTACTCGCCAATCACCACCTCACGCTCCTTTCGCATTTCCCCGGCAGCGAAGGTCGGCGATCGCAGCGCGCCTGCGAGCCACTCGAGTCCGCCTTCGACGCTGTCTGCGGGGAGCGTCAGGTAGTAGTTGACCCGTTCCTCCTGCGTCGTTCCGTTGAAGGTCGCGCCCAGCTCAGCGGCGCGGAACAGAAAGGCGTCAGGATCGGGATACGAGGTGCTTCCCTTGAAGAACATGTGTTCGTAGAGGTGAGCGACCCCCTCCGTCTGCGGCGTCTGGGTAAAGGCGCCGTTTCGCACATTGATTTCCAGGGTAGCTAGGGGAACCCCGTGGTTCTCCACCACGACGATCTCCATGCCGTTATCCAGAGTGCGCCGCTGAATCATCCGCTCCAGCGTGGCGCGCTGCGCCTCGGCCAGAGGAGCAAAAAGGGCGAGAGCGACCATCCCGCAGGCGAGCGAAAATTTCATGCTGGAAGCTAAGCTGAAGGGCATGGCGAACGCAGCAGATGAGCGCGCTTCTTGCACGCGCCATCATGTTACCCCTACCACAGTCGTCGAGGGCAACGACCTTGGAGCACGACGAGAAAGACCGTCTCGAGGCGTCCCCGGACGCCCTTGAAAAGAAGAAGAAAGCCGCCGCCATCCGCCGCCGTCAGCGCGCAGGCTCCGAAGGCGGGGTGGAGCTGGCCGACCCGCCGGAAGAAGTCAGAACAGCGAGGCCGCGACGGAAGGCCGGCGCTAAATCAGGGCGCGCCGGCCGCGCGAGCCGGCTTCACACCGAGGCTCTGCGCGAGGTGCTCGAAGGCCTGCGGGAGCTGGAGGCCGGCAACTTCGGCATGCGCCTTACGAATGGCCACGGCGATGAGCTCGTCGAGCAGGTGGTCCACGCGTTCAACCGCGTCGCCGCGCTCCGTGAGCATCTCACCGATGAAGTGGTGCGGGTGAGCACCGCGGTAGGACGCGAGGGGCGGCTCACCGAGCGGATATCGCTCGGTGACGTACGTGGCGACTGGGAAAGCACCACCGACGCGATCAATACGATGATCGGCGACCTGGTGCAGCCCACCGCGGAGATTGCACGCGTCATACAGGCGGTGGCCGAAGGCGACCTGTCGCAGAAGGTAGCGCTGGAGCTCGAGGGGCGGCGGGTACGCGGCGAGTTTTTGCGCATCGCCACGATCGTGAACACGATGGTCGATCAGCTCCGGTCGTTCGCCGACGAAGTCACCCGTGTGGCGCGGGAAGTGGGATCGGAAGGGAAGCTCGGCGGGCAGGCTCGAGTCGAAGGCGTGGCTGGCACGTGGAAGGCGCTGACCGACAGCGTGAACGCGATGGCGGGGAACCTGACGAGTCAGGTGCGCAACATCGCCGATGTGACCACCGCCGTCGCACGCGGTGATCTCTCTCGCAAGATCTCGGTAGATGTCCAGGGCGAGATGCTCGAGCTGAAGAACACCGTCAACACGATGGTCGATCAGCTCAATGCGTTCGCTTTCGAGGTGACTCGCGTCGCCAAGGAAGTCGGCACCGAAGGAAAGCTCGGTGGTCAGGCGCGGGTCGTCGGGGTGGCCGGCGTATGGCGCGACCTGACCGAGAACGTCAATGAGCTGGCCGGCAATCTCACTGTTCAGTTGCGCGACGTGAGCGCCGTCGCCACCGCGATCGCCAACGGCGATCTGACGCGCAAGATCACCGTCGACGCGCGAGGCGAGATCCTCCAGATCAAGGACGTGACCAACCGGATGGTCGACAGCCTCGGCATCTTTGCCAACGAGGTTACCCGAGTCGCGCGGGAAGTGGGCAGCGAAGGGCAGTTAGGCGGTCAGGCCAACGTGCCCGGGGTGGCCGGGACGTGGAAGGACCTCACCGACAGCGTTAACGCGATGGCGAGCAACCTGACCGACCAGGTTCGCAACATCGCAGATGTGACGACGGCGGTGGCGCGCGGCGACCTTTCGCGCAAGATCACCGTCGACGTGAAGGGCGAGATGGCCGAGCTGAAGAACACCATCAACGTAATGGTGGACCAGCTCAACGGCTTCGCATCGGAGGTCACCCGGGTCGCGCGCGAGGTAGGCACCGAAGGCAAGCTCGGAGGTCAGGCGCACGTGCCGGCGGTCGCGGGAACGTGGAAGGCGCTCACAGACAACGTGAACTCGATGGCGGTGAACCTGACGAACCAGGTGCGCAACATCGCCCTCGTCACCACCGCCGTCGCCAAGGGCGATCTGAGCCAGAAGATCACTGTCGATGCGTCGGGCGAGGTTCTGGAGCTCAAGAACACCGTCAACAACATGGTGGAGAAGCTCCAGATCTTCGCCGACGAAGTGACGCGCGTCGCACGCGAGGTCGGTACCGAGGGAGTGTTAGGCGGTCAGGCGCGCGTTCCCGGTGTAGCCGGTACCTGGGAGGGGTTGACCGACAGCGTGAACAACATGGCCAGCAACCTGACGACGCAGGTGCGCAACATTGCACTCGTCACGACGGCGGTGGCCAACGGGGATCTCAGCCAGAAGATCGCCGTCGAAGTGAAGGGCGAGCTGCTGGAGCTGAAGAACACGACCAACGAGATGGTCGACCGGCTGCGCGTCTTCGCGGACGAGGTGACCCGGGTTGCTCGTGAGGTCGGCATGGAAGGCAGTCTGGGCGGACAGGCCAACGTCCCGGGGGTGGCCGGAACGTGGAAGGCGCTCACCGAGAACGTGAACCAGCTCGCAGGAAACCTGACGACCCAGGTGCGGGCTATTGCCGACGTAGCCACCGCGGTCACCCGCGGCGACCTCACGCAGCAGGTTGACGTGGAGGCACAGGGGGAGCTGGCCGAGCTGAAGGACAACATCAACCGAATGATCCTTACGCTCAAGGACACCACCCAGAAGAACTCCGAACAGGACTGGCTGAAGAGCAACCTGGCGAGTTTTTCGCGCATGATGCAGGGGCAGAAGGACCTGCAGAGCGTATCCCGCCTGATGATGAGCGAGCTTACACCGCTCGTCGGCGGGCATCACGGGGCGTTCTTCATCGCAGAACATCACGAGGGTGCGCCGGTCCTGCGACTCATCGCCAGCTACGCCTACAAGGCGCGCCGGCACGTATCGACGCGCTTCGCCTTCGGTGAAGGGCTGGTCGGACAGGCGGCGCTGGAGCGGAGCCCGATCCTGCTCACCCGAGTGCCTGACGACTACATCCAGATCAACTCGGGCCTGGGAGAGTCGCCGCCACGCACCATTCTGGTGCTGCCGATCATCTTCGAGGGCGATGTGAAGGCGGTGCTCGAACTGGCATCGTTCCATGGCTTCAGCGCCACCCACCAGCTGTTCCTCGATCAGCTGGCGGAGACCATCGGGGTCGTCCTGAACATGATTCAGGCGAGCATGCGCACCGAGGAGCTGCTCGAGCAGTCGCAGTCGCTGGCGGGCGAGCTGCAGGACCAGCAGGAAGAGCTCCGGCGCTCCAACTCGGAGCTCGAGCAACAGGCGCGTACGCTGCGCGAATCCGAAGAGCTGCTCCGCGACCAGCAGGAGGAGTTGCAGCAGGTCAACGAGGAGCTCGAGGAGAAGGCGGCACTGCTGGCCGAGCAGAACAAGAAAGTCGAGCAGAAGAACCGCGAGGTCGAGTCGGCGCGCGTTGCACTCGAGGAGAAAGCCGAGCAGCTGGCGATCAGCTCCAAGTACAAGAGCGAGTTCCTGGCAAATATGAGCCACGAGCTGCGCACCCCGCTCAACTCGCTCCTGATCCTTGCCAGGCTGCTCGCCGAGAACAAGGACTCGAACCTCACCGAGAAGCAGGTGGAGTTCGCGCGCACGATTTACGGAGCTGGCACCGACCTGCTCACGCTGATCAACGACGTGCTCGATCTTTCCAAGGTCGAGGCGGGCCGCCTCGAGCTCGATCCCACGCAGGTGGAGATAAGCGAACTGCAGGAGTTCGTCGAGCGAACCTTCCGTCCGGTGGCCGAGCAGAAGGAGGTCGAGTTCACCATCGACGTGCAGCCTGACGTCCCCAAATCGCTGTACACCGATGGGCAGCGGGTCGAGCAGGTGCTCAAGAACCTGCTGTCGAATGCATTCAAGTTCACCGAGAAGGGTTCGGTAACCCTGACGGTTCGCCTCGCCGAGCGCGGGCGCCGCTTCGCCAACCCGTCGCTCGACAAGGCGGAGCAGGTGCTCGCTTTTGCCGTGACTGATACCGGTATCGGCGTCCCGAAGGACAAGCAGCGACTCATCTTCGAAGCCTTCCAGCAGGCGGACGGCACTACCAGCCGCCGGTACGGGGGCACGGGTCTGGGATTGTCCATCAGCCGGGAAATCGCCGGCTTGCTCCAGGGCGAGATTCGCGTGGAGAGCACGCCCGGGCACGGCAGCACGTTCACGCTGTTCGTGCCGGCCAGGCTTTCGGACAAGCCGCGCCAGTCGCACGCGCTAACCGATGCACAGTCACATCCCATGCGGATGAAGCCCGCGCCCGAGCCGCATTACGAACAGCGCACGACGCCGCGGTATTTCCCCGCCATCGTACCTGACGATCGTGAGAGCATCGAAGCCGGTGACCGCACCGTGCTGATAATCGAGAACGACCTGAATTTCGCCAAGGTTCTGCTCGACATGGCGCAGGAGGCGCAGTTCAAGGGCATCGTCGCCGTCGATGGCGAGAGTGCGCTGGCACTCGCCCGCGAGCACATGCCGGATGCGATCACTCTCGACCTCGATTTGCCAGGCGGCGTCGACGGCTGGACGGTGCTCGACCGTCTGAAGCGTAGCGCCGACACGCGGCACATACCGGTCCACATCGTCAGCGGCTACGGCACGCGGCAACGCGGCTTGCGTGCCGGCGCGCTTGCGTACCTCGAGAAGCCCGTGAGCAAGGAAGCGCTCGATGAGGCGTTCGGCCGGATCAGTGAGTTCATAGAGCAACGCGTCAGGCACTTGCTGGTAGTGGAGGACGACGCAACCCAGCGCGATGCGATCGTGCAGCTGGTCGGTGATTCCGACATCGAGATCACCGCCGTCGGCACCGCCGAGGAAGCGTTGGAGACGTTGCGCACGCGACGGGTCGACTGCATGGTGCTCGATCTCGGGATCGGCGACCGGAACGGTTTCCAAC
>JBPCLX010000006.1:0-10707 GCA_051002815.1 Gemmatimonadaceae bacterium | reverse complement strand
GAACCCACCAGCACCGTGGAATCGCTCTGACCCTAACGCACGCTCTCACAAAACAACAGGGACAGCCACCCTCAGCTGTCCCCCGCATACCACTACCACGAAGCGGTTTAGTTCAACGCTTGCACTGAGCCGCGGGGCGGCCAGGGCAGGGTTCCGGCCGGCGTACCACGGCCGGCCGCCCCGTCGGCTCCAGTGAACCGTTATGTGGCCGAGCGACCGCTTCGACTCCAACGTGGCTCAAAATCCGGCGAACTGCAAGACGAGCCGCGGATCCACGCGCGTCTTCGAGGTGGTACTCTCAGTGGATGTGAGCGCGGACGCCCTGCAAGAGCCTAAGCTCGAAAGGACCGCAGGCACCCGATCTTAAGCGTCACTGCTCGACCACTCTCTATGGACCCTACGACCGTCGGCTGTGAGCTGGAAATAGAAGGCGCCGAGCGGCTCGTTTGGCGCCGTCGAAGCTCGAACTTTGCTGAGCGCAGTCGACACCTTGTCATAGCCGAGAACCTCGACAAGGCCATCCCGTATGCAACGTCGGAGCACTGGTTCCAGCTGCTCCAGCGAGAACGGGCGGCCATCCTGTATCTCGCGCCACCCGATGTCAGGATGGTTGAGAAGGCGAAGTATGTCAGCCAGGGATTCGATGTCGTTCGCTAGCGTGTCGAGCACGCATAGGTCGAGCTGATGCGAGGGCGTTGAATCCATAAATCGACTAAACTATGTGTCCACATAACGCCGATTATACTGAACTGTCTAAAAAGTTTGACAAAGCCTGTCTCGCCACCATATCGCTATAGCCCGCTAGGCGCAATACACATAAGTTACCACCCGCTAACACTCTACACTCGAACCACACGCGCCGCTAAAATATTAGCCACGCGATACATGCTGTATAAATTCTTTCCGTCGTACCTCAAACCTCGACCGCTGAAGCGCTGAGAGACAAGCTGCCAGCGTCGCAAAAGCAAGCACTCAGAAAGTGTCCTCGACCCTTCGGTGCCAGCCACCGACCGACCTGGTACGAAGTCCCGCGGCCACGCGACGGCGCCCCGAGAAACCGCCCGAAAGGAGCCGGGTATACGTCGGTTCGCCGCTTCTGAATGCAAAAACTCTCGTCACAGCCGCTAAGGCCGCTGGCGTTCCAACTCCCACGACATACCTTGGTCGCACTGCCCTCTCCCAGGAATCCGTTATGCCCGCGCACCCCCGCCGCACTCCCCAGCTCTCCCTGCTCATCCTGCTGTCCGCCTGCGTGTCAGGCAGCGATACCGGCACTCAGGACGAAGGCGCCATCGAACCGTTTACCCCCACCGCGTACTCGGTTGAAGACCTCTACGCGAATGTGCAATACTCCGGCGCATCGTGGTCCCCAGACCGGCAGAAGCTGCTCGTTACATCCAACGCTTCGGGGATCTACAACGCCTACACCATTCCCGTGACCGGAGGCGAGCCGCTGACGCTCACCTCCTCGGATTCGAATGCGATATTTGCACTGTCCTTCTTCCCGGACGATGAACGAATTCTGTACACCAGCGATCAGGGCGGAAATGAGCTCAACCACCTCTACGTCAGGAACCCAGACGGCGCCGTCAGGGACCTGACGCCGGGGAACGAGCTCAAGGCGGCGTTCGCAGGTTGGGCCGATGACGACCAGTCGTTCTTCGTAACGACTAACGAGCGCGATGCGCGCCACTTCGATCTCTACGAGCTGACGACCGACGGTTACCGGCGCACGATGCTCTATCGCAACACCGAGGGCCTGCAGCTCGGCCCCGTTTCACGCGACAAGCGGTACGTCGCGCTCGTCAAGCCGCGCACCACCGCCGATGCGGACATCTATCTGCACGACCGCCAGGCGAACACCACGAAGAACATTACGACGCACACCGGCACGGTGAACAATTCGCCTGCCGACTTCTCGCCGGACGGCTCCAGGCTGCTGTTCGTCTCCGACAGCGGACGCGAGTTCGCCGCGCTGCGCAGCTACGACCTGGCGACCGGCGCCACCTCGACCGTCTACGAGCAGGATTGGGACGTCATGGGCGCCGGCTACTCCGACGGCGGCAAGTATCTCGTCGTTTACGTCAACGAGGATTCGCGCGGTGCCGCCCGTGTGCTCGATGCTACCTCCCTTCAACCGGTCTCACTGCCCGATATGCCCAGCGGGCTGGTTCGGGGAATCTCCATCTCGCCTGACGATTCGTCGTTCGCATTCTATGCCAGCGACGGCAGCGTGCCGGCCGACCTGTACGCCGGCACATTCGCCGATTCCGTCTCCCGGCTGACCACCGCACTCAACCCGAACATCCGGAGCTCCGACCTGGTGAAGCCCACTGTCGTGCGCTTCTCGTCGTACGATGGCGTCGAGGTCCCCGGCGTGCTCTACAAGCCGCACCAGGCCTCGCCTGACGCCAAGGCGCCGGCGCTGGTCATGGTCCACGGCGGGCCCGGGGGACAGGCGCAGGTCGGCTACCGCGCCCTTACGCAGGCGCTGGTCAACAGGGGCTATGTGGTGTTCGACATCAATAACCGCGGCAGCTCGGGGTATGGAAAGACCTTCTATACCATGGATGACCGGAAGCACGGCGAAGCCGATCTCGGCGATGTTGTCGCCAGCAAGCAGTTGCTGATCGAGACCGGATACGTGGATTCGGCGAGGATCGGGATCATAGGTGGAAGCTACGGCGGCTATATGGTGCTCGCCGCGCTCACGCTCCAGCCTGACGAGTTCGCGGTGGGTGTCGACATGTTCGGCATCTCCAACTGGAGCCGGACGCTGACCAACATTCCGCCCTGGTGGGATTCGTTCCGCGAGGCGCTGTTCATGGAGATGGGCGACCCCGCCACCGACAGCGCACGCCTGCACCGGATCTCACCCCTGTTCCACGCCGATCGTATCAAGGCACCGTTGATGGTGCTGCAGGGCGCCAACGATCCGCGCGTGCTCCAGGTGGAATCCGACGACATCGTAGCCGCGGCGCGGGCGAACGGCGTGCCGGTGGAATACGTGGTCTTTCCCGACGAAGGGCACGGCTTCCGCAAGAAGGAGAACGAGATCAAGGGCTACACGGCGGTGATCGCCTTCCTCGACAGGTACCTGAAGGGGGAAGGGGACGGATCGACGGTCGCTAGTCGATAGAATCCGGCCCGAATCGCACGACCATGTTCTCCAGTGGAATCTCGGCGCGAACCCGGCGCGCGGGCCGATCCGCCGAGGCGGTCCACGGAGAGCCCGCCAACAACGGTCCGATCCCCTGCACCCGCCCAACGAGCTCGAACTCGTCAAGCACGAATGGGACGCCTTCGCCGTGAAGCACTTCCGCCGCATCGCTCACCTGAAAGTGCAGGTGCGGGCCGAGCGAGTTCCCCGAATTTCCGATCAGGCCTATCGACGCTCCCTGCGCTACCCGGTCACCGGCCTTTACCGACAGCGAGCCGGGAGCGAGGTGGGCGTAGCTCGTGAATTGACCGTCACCTGTCTCGATCACGACCACGTTACCCGTCGCCTGGCGCGCATCGACGACGGCCACGCTCGGGGGCGCGAGTGGCGTATTGTCAGGCGCGCCATCGCGCGCGATCACCACGCGTCCCGCGGCGGCAGCATACACCGTGTCGCGGTAACCGTACCACGTCGCGTTCGTCGACGAATCTCCACGGAACAGACGGCCATCTTCCCCGAGCCTTGCCCAGTCGACGGCGAACCGCTGCGGAACGCGCACCGTACCCTCGGTCGCGACCAGCGACAGGCGGTGCCCTGATGTGTTCGACGGCGCACGGATCGCCACCCACGGCCCGCCGCGCACGGGGGCGGCCATTTCGGGAACCGCCGCCGTGTCCGGATGGACCAGCCGCAGAGTGAGCGTGTCGTGCTGCGCATCCTCGCCGCTCAACGTCAGGCGGTGCCGCAGCGCTACCGGCGCTTGCGCCTCGGCCGACAGCGTGATCCACATGTATGCCACGGCGCGCGCGCCAGCCGCGATCAGCGGCCCGGTGGCTGAGCGTACCGGGGGCTGCCCCACAACGGTCACCCGCTGCGCGAGCGGCACGCCGCTAAGAGCGGTAATAGCGTGCCCCGCGGAGTCGAGCACATCGAGCGCCTCCAGTCTCACCGGTCGAGCGCCGAAATTCGTCAGGTGTATTTCATACACCAGGTGCAGCCGCCCGAGCGCGCGCACCGGCCTCGGCGCGTGCGGAATCGCTACCTCCAACGGCGCCACTCCAACCTGCTGAGCTGGCGCCGGGCGGCCCGCGGCGGTAAAGACTGCTCCCACACAAAGCTGAGTGAGAAGCAGCCGAGTCAGGCGTAATTCACGGGCAGCGGTCATTCAACCTCTGGGGAAGGGCATTCTGGCGCCCTGACCGGTCGGCGCCCACTCCTGCGGCAACATCCTCCGACAGCACCTCGACTGCTGAGATAGCCGGACATTTAGACGGCGACCACCTGTTCGGACAGTGGAAGTCGGCGCCGCGGGCAAGTTTTTCAGCCGGTTTTAATCACGCCCTGCGGGGCAGGAGGTGTGGTGACGGGCATTTCATCCGGTTGACACTTTTCCACCTCCGGCACATACTAGCCTCCCCTGTTAGAAGAAGTTGGCTGATGGCTCTCGCCGAGCCCTGACCGCGGTGGACGGTACGTATCCGTTCCATTGCCAGGGCGTTGGGGCGTCAGTCGTCCCTCCCCCGAGTCCGTATCGATGCGCGAGTTCTTCCTGAAGCCCGTCTTCCAGGTTCGCGACGATTCGTACTGCTGGTCCGATGTCGCACTGGCCGCAGTGGTTTGGGGCGACTGGGAGCGGCTGCTGCGCGGAGTTCGCGAGGGGCTGGCATGCGTCCACAGCTACAGGGACTCCGGTCGTCCGCTTCCCGAGGCGGAAATCGATGCCGCGGCGGCGGACTTTCGTTATGAGCGAGAGCTCATCTCCGCGCAGGAAACGGAGGCGTGGTTCGCGCGCTGGGGCATTACGGCGAGCCAGTGGATGGGATACATCCGCCGGACGGTGCTTCGCGCCCGGCTCGAGCCGCGGCTGCCGGAGGTGCTCGCGAGGCATCCTGTCTCCGATTCCGAAGTCGCCGCTGCCGCCGGGGTCGAGGCAATCTGCTCGGGACTGCTCACCCGGCTGGCACCCCGTCTCGCTGCCCGCGCGGCGGCATACGACCAGATGCGCGGCGCGCACCAGAACGGCGGCCCGCTCTACACCGACCAGGATGTGGCCAGCGCGCGTCGGGAATTTCCCGCCGACGTGCAATCGTTAGGACTGGATGTCGATGACGGCACGCTGGATGCGTCGGCGACGCGTCTTGCCCGTGCCGAGCTCGCGCTGCGCGACTTCCGCACCGCGGTCGTCACTCCACGTGCCGTCGCCGATCAGATCTCTTCGCATCATCTGGAGTGGATCCGCGTCGCTTATCAAACGCTCACCTACCCGGCAGAGGCAATGGCACGCGAGGCTCTGCTCTGCGTCCGCGAGGACGGGATGGATTTTACCGACCTGTTCGCCTCTACGACGGTGGCCGATCTGCGGGAGGAGGAGCAGTGGATAGGCGAGGTGACGGGTCCGGTTCACGCCGGCCTGCTCGGCGCCCGCGCCGGAGAGGTGCTCGGGCCGTTTTCGATCGAACGCGGTCATGCGCTGATCCGCCTGACCGATAAGCGCCTCCCGACTTCTGAAGATGAGCAGGTTCGCAGTCGTGCCGAGACCGCCGCGCTCCAGCGGGCGCTCTCCAACGAGCTTCAGACCCGCGTACGCTGGCTGACCCCGATCTGACGATGACTCCCGCCACGCGAAGCAGATGACCGAAACCCGCTCGGTGCTGCAGGACCTGCCGCTGCTGCGGATGCTTCCTCCCGATGCGCAGGAGCTCGTCCGTAACGCCTTCACGCCGGTCAGCTACTCGTTCGGATCGTCAATCGTAAGGCAGGGGGAGCCAAGCGACGGGTACTACGTGCTGGTGTCCGGACGCGCGCGTTTAGTCAAGCTCGGCTCCAACGGCGACGAGATCTCGTTGAACGTGCTCCGCCCGGGCGAAGGCTTTGGCGAGATGGGGCTCCTCGACGACGCCACTCTCGCCGCCACCGTGCGCGCCAGCAGCGACGTGGAAGTACTGCGGCTCGACAAATCCGTGTTCGAGGCCCTGGTGCGTAGCCGGCCGGAGATCCGTCACTTCTTCGAATTGCAGATAAAGCACCGCCACCTGCAGAGCTTTCTAAGGGAGTTCACGCCGTTCGCCAGCCTGCCTGCCGAAACGGTGCAGGCGCTGATCGCGACACTCCAGCCCATAACCTTCGGCGCCGCCGAGACTGTGTTTCGGGACGGCGAGGAGCCTGGACCGCTCTACATCGTCGAAGAGGGCCGGCTGCGCGTATTCACCGACTCGAACGGCCGGAAAAAGAACGTCGCGTTCCTTCGCAAGGGTGATTTTTTCGGCGAGGTGTCCGCATTCACCGACGTGCCGCGTACGGAAACGGTGGAGGCGGTGTCGGAATGCAAGCTGCTGGCGCTGCTTCCGGAAACCTATCGCGACCTGCTTGACGAGCACCCGGAATTTCGCGCGCAGATCGAGCAGCGGTTGCCGGCGTATGCGTCGCGTCACACCGCGCTCTTTCCGCTGGACTTCGCCCAGGAGATGCTGCCGGCCGAGGTAGCGGTGCACGACAAGGTGGGGCCGGATCAGGTGCAGTACACCACCGAGTGGTCGACCGCCGAGGCCGAGGCGATGCTGCGCGGGCTTCGAAATGGGAGTGCGGCGGCGGCTCCGGAAGCGCCGTTCGCCGAGGACGGCCGGTTCATCAAGCACGCCAGGCGAATCCGCACCTTCAAGCACGTTCGTCAGGTCGACGAGATGGACTGCGGTGCAGCGAGCCTGGCGATGATCTGCCAGCATTTCGGAAAGTCTGTCAGCCTGGCGCGCATTCGGCAGCTGGTGCACACCAGCCTCGATGGCACGAGCCTGAAGGCGATATGCTCGGCGGCAACGGAGCTGGGGCTGGCCGCTCGGTCGGTCAAGTCGTCGCCACGGTGGCTCAAGTCCATGCCCCTGCCGGCGATCGCTCACTGGGAAGGCAACCATTGGGTAGTGCTGTACGACGTGACCGACACGCACGTCCGCATCGCCGACCCGGCCACCGGACGCCGGCGGATGAAGCGCGAGGACTTCGACAACGCATGGTCCGGCTACGCCGCGCTGTTCGATTACACCGCCGAGTTCGAACATGCGCCCGAGGCGAAGTCGAGCACCGGGTGGATCTGGCCGTTCGTAAGGCAGTACACCGGCATTGGATTGCAGGCGATCGCGCTCGCGATCATCGTCAGCGCGTTGCAGATGGTTCTGCCGATCTTCACCCAGTTGATCGTGGATCGGGTGCTGGTGGACAATGATCCGGGTCTGCTGCGGGTGCTCGTCCTGGGCATGCTCGGTGTGCTGGTTTTCATGATTGTCGGCCTTACCGTTCAACGGTATCTGCTCAGCTTCATCGCCGTTCACATCGATACGTCCACGCTCGACTACCTGACGAGGAAGCTGCTGGCGCTTCCGATGAGCTACTTCAACACCCGCCGCACCGGCGACATCCAGCGCCGGCTGCAGGGGATCAGGCAGGTTCGCGAATTTCTGGTGCAGGAAGGGGTGGCGGCGCTCACCGCGGTGGCGCAGTTGGCGGCGACGCTCGTGCTCATGCTCATCTACAGCCCCAAGCTGACGCTGATCTTTCTCAGCCTGGCGCCGCTCTACGCCGGGCTGATGTTCTTCTCAGCGCGCTGGCTTCATCCGGTCTACGACGACCTCGAAAAGGCGTTCGGCAAGTATTCCTCGCACCAGATCGACGCGATCAAGGGCATAGAGACGGTGAAGTCGATGGGCGCTGAGATGGCGTTCCGCGACATCATGCTCCACGAGTTCACCACCGTCGCCAAAAAGCGCTTCAAGGCCGACTTCACCGCCCTCGCGTACAACGGCGGCATCCAGATGCTCACCGTGCTCTCGCTGATCCTGTTCCTGTGGGCGGGCGCGCTGGAAGTGATGAACGGGAACATGACGATCGGCGCCTTCGTCGCCTTCAACACTCTCGTCGCCCTCGCCAACGCGCCCATCATCACCACGCTGTCGCTCTGGGATGCGGCGCAGCTCGTGCGCGTGCTGCTCGACCGGTTGAACGACGTGTTCGAGCAGGAGCCGGAGCAGGGAACCGACCACTCGACGCTGCTGCCGGTTCGCACGCTCGAGGGACGCATCCGGTTCGAGAACGTGACCTTTCGCTATGGTGGCGCGGAGGCGCCGGCAATCCTCGATGGGCTCAGCTTCGAAGTGGCGCCTAACAAGAAGATTGCAATCGTCGGGCGCAGCGGATCGGGAAAGACGACGCTCATCAAGTGCCTGTCGGGGCTGCTCGAGCCCACCGATGGCGCCATCTACTACGATGGGATAGAGCTGTCGCGGCTCAACTACCGCGACCTGCGGCGAAACATCGGCTTCGTTCTGCAGGAGAATCACCTGTTCGACGACACGATTGCGCGCAACATTGCCTTCGGCGAGCAGGAGCCGGACACCGACGGCGTAATGTGGGCGGCGCGTGCCGCCAACGCGCACGAGTTCATCGAGCGACTGCCCCTCGGCTACGACACGAAGATCGGCGAGTCGGGACTGTCCCTGTCCGGAGGACAGCGGCAACGCGTCGCCATCGCCCGTGCGCTCTACCATCGCCCGCCGATCCTCGTGTTCGACGAAGCTACATCGGCGCTGGACAGCGAGAGCGAGCGGGCGGTGCAGGAAAACCTTTCGCAGATACTCGAGGGCCGCACCGCATTCATCATCGCACACAGGCTGAGTACGGTCCGCGAGGCAGATTCGATAATAGTCATCGAGAAGGGAGCCATCGTCGAGCAGGGAACGCACGACGATCTCCTGGAGCGCAAGGGACTGTACTACTACTTGTGCAGTCAGCAGTTGGGACTCTAGCCCTGCCAGGGTCCAAGCCATCGGAGGATTGAATCATGTCGCCAGCACCGCTCGACAACGAAGTAGACAGCGCGCCGTATCTCGATGCCCGGCCGCCACACTGGGCGGCGCGGGGGCTGGCTTACTTCGTCATCGGCCTCTTCGTCGTTTCGCTCCTCGGGGCGGTGTTCATCGATGTGCCCGAGACGGTGTCCGGACCCTTCGTACTCGTGCCCTCCAGTGGCAGCGATCCGGTCCGGTCGCCTCGCAAGGGGCAGGTGGTGGCGGTCCGCGTTCTCGAAGGGCAGAACGTCAATCGTGGCGATGCACTGTTCGTGCTGCAATCGGAACCGTTAGGTGACAGGCTCGGCGAGCTGGCCGCTCTTCAAGCGCAGCTGCGCGGATCCGACGGGGCGTTGCGAAACCAGCAGAGCGAGTACGAGGATGCCAGGCGGGCCGACGAGCAGCAGCGCGCACTGCTGCAGAGCCGGTTGGCCTCGCTCGAGCGGACGGTGCAACTGAAACGTGATCGTCAACAGGTAGCCCAGCAGCTCGCCGACAGCTATCGCGCCGGCTACGAGCGCAAGGAGCTGAGCCTTGCCGAGTACACACCCGCCCAACTCGAATCGCAGGAGCTGGCCGAAGAGCTGGTCACGTACGAAAACCAGTACGCGGAGACGCGCGCCACGATCGAGAAGATGGGACACGAGATGGCTGCCCGCGCCGCCGCGCACCGGGAGAGCGCCCGCGCGCTTAACGAGAGTCGCGAACGGATGCGAATCCGCATCGCCACGCTCGAGCGGGACCTGGCACATAGCGACAGCGGGCAGCTCCACGTTCAGGCGCCGTGCGCGGGTACGGTGCTCCAGCTTCGAGTGAGCACCGCCGGCGCGGTGGTGCAGGAAGGCGACGTGCTGAGCGAAGTCGCCTGTTCGGGGCAGCTTCTGCAAGCGGAGCTGGCCGTGCCGCCCGGCGCCGTTGCCCGATTGAGAGCCGGGCAGGGAGTGAAGATGCTGTACGATGCATTTCCGTACCAACGTTATGGCGTGCGTCACGGACGCGTGCGTTGGGTTAGCCCCGCCGGCATCGCGGCTCCGACCGGGGAGACATCGTTCCGCGCTCTGGTGGACCTGGAAGATGAAGGGATCCGGATCGATGGCCAGCTGCGGCCATACCTTCCCGGCATGGGCGGAGAAGTGCGCGTCATCGTCGGCCGACGGTCGCTCGTCAGCTATGCATTCCAGCCGATCCGCCAGCTGCGCGAGAGCATGGCCGAAACACCTTCGGAAGAGTCATGAGAGAATGCGACGACGGAATCGACCTCGCTCGCGATCCTCGCTGGCCAACACCGATTGCCGGTGTTCAAGCGGTCGCCGCCGAGCGGTACACGCTCGAGGACTTCACCACCGATGATCCGGAGATGCGCGCCTGTCTGGAACTGGCGCGTGTAGCCGCGCGCACCGAGCTGCCGATTCTCATTCTCGGCGAATCGGGCACGGGAAAAACGCTCCTCGCCCGCGCAATCCATAACACATCGCCAAGGGCAGGCGCGCCATTCGTCGCATTCAATGCCGCGGCGCTGAGCGAGACGCTGGTCGACAGTCAGCTGTTCGGTCACGAACGTGGGGCCTTTACCGGAGCGACCAGGCGGGTGAAGGGCAAGTTCGAGCTTGCGCACGGTGGAACGTTGTTCATCGATGAGATCGCCGACATGGCGACGTCGGCGCAGGCCAAGATCCTTCGCGCGGTGGAGCACGGCGAGTTCGAGCGCCTGGG
>JBPCLX010000005.1:0-6639 GCA_051002815.1 Gemmatimonadaceae bacterium | reverse complement strand
ACGCGCAGCTCTCGCTGGTGCAGGCGACGCACGTGCATGGCGCCATCATCGTGACCACGCCGCAGGAGATGTCGGTCGGCGATGCACTGCGAGGCGCGAAGATGTTCGAGCGGGTCAACGTGCCGGTGCTCGGCATAGTCGAGAACATGAGCTGGTTCCACTGCCCGCACTGCGCGGAACCGAGTCCATTGTTCGGCCGTGGCGGAGGCGCGCGGCTGGCGGAAGAGCTGGGAATTCCGTTGCTAGGCGAGATTCCGCTGGTGCCGGCGGTTCTTGCCGCGGGCGATTCCGGCACTCCGATAGTCGTTGCCGATCCGGACTCGCCGGCCACGGCTGCCTTGCGAGCAGTCGCGGCGCGGGTAGCCGAAGCGGCGGCATTGCTGCCCGCTACCTGATCGTCCGCGCCGACGCGCGCGATGCCCTTGATCACGCTCCTGACCGACTTCGGTACCGCCGACGGCTACGTCGGAGAGATGAAGGGCGTGCTCGTCTCACGCGCGCCGGGAGTGCCGCTCTTGGACATCGCTCACGACTTGCCGGCGCAGGACGTGGAGGCGGCGCGCCTGACGCTGGCCCGCTACTGGCGCCGCTTTCCCGAGGGCACGGTGCACATGGTCGTCGTGGATCCCGGAGTGGGCACCACCCGCGCGCCGCTGGCGGTGGCGAGCCTTGGGCGCCTGCTCGTAGGCCCCGACAACGGCGTCCTGTCGCCGGCGCTACTGATGCCCGGCTCCTGCGCGGTCGAGCTGCCGGTACCTCCCTCCGCTGCTCCGACCTTCCACGGGCGCGATGTATTTGCTCCCGCGGCAGCGATGTTGGCCTGTGGCGCAGCTCCGGAAGCCCTGGGAGAACCCTCCAACGATCCCATCGTGCGCCGCACGGCGGAGCCTCGCCGCCTGCCTGACGGGTCCATCGAAGGCGAGGTGATCACCATCGACCGCTTTGGCAACTGCGTCACCAACCTGCTAGCTCCGCGTGGCGGCACGGTTCACTCGGCCGGACGCGACCTGGGCGAATTGCGGCGAACATACGCCGACGCGGCTCGCGGGAGCGTGGTGGCGCTCATCGGCTCCACCGGGCTGGTCGAGGTCGCCGTGCGGGAAGGAAGTGCCGCCGACGAGCTCTCACTGCGGCGGGGCGACCGGGTGCTGTTACGTCCCCCCGGTGCCTAACGGCTGTACTCGCTCGATACGGTCGGTCGAAGCCTTTCCAGGTTCGGCGGAGGTGACGACGCGGCCAGCGTAAACCGCGTTGGTGCGCGGCTTGACCGCTCCCGTGCCGTGGTGCAGCTCAGCATTCAACTCGCCGCCGACCAGAATGACCAGCATCGTCAGGTACATCCACGTCAGCAGAATGATGACCGCTCCGATCGTACCGTATGTCTTGTTGTACGATCCGAAATTCACCACGTAGGTTCGGAACGCCAGTGTGACCAGTATCCAGAGCAACGTTGCCACCACCGCGCCCACGAGTACCTGCGACTTGCTCTGCCGCAGGTTGGGAAGGAAGTAGTAGATCATCCACATCATCGCGACGAGGATTCCGAATGCAAGCGGATACTGAACGATCAACCAGAGTATTCGCGTGCTCTCCAATCCCGGTACCAGCGATACTACCCAGTTTATGATCTCCGGCCCGGCGAGCATGATGGTACTCGCAATGAACAGCGAGAGTCCCGCGACGACCAGGGCGCCAAGGGCTATGAGCCGCGACTTCCACCAGGGTCGCGATTCTTTTATGTCGTAAGCGCGGTTCAGCGCATAGATCATGTTGTTGAACACGTTGGAGCCCGTCCACGCGGCCAGCAGCAAGCCGATGGAGATGAGCCCCGGCGCATTCTCCGAGAATACGACATCATCGACGACGCCTCGCACGAGTCCGAGCGCGTCGGGGGGAATGACCTGCGCGGCCTGGTCGGTCACCCACGCAATCGTTCCCTGGGGATCGCCGAGCAACCCGATGAGGGGAGTGGTGAACAGCAGCAGCGGAAAAAGCGAGAAAAAAAAGTAGTACGCCGTCTGCGCCGCCAACCCCAGTACGTTGTCGTCCAGAATTTCCTTGCCGGTGTTCTTCAGCAATGGTCCTACCCGATACCCTTTTATGACCATCGACCCCCTCCGAGCACGAAAAAGCCCCGTCATCGGACGGGGCAAGGTGTAGGCCAGCAATCACATCACGCGTCACTCCACGATCCACTGCAGGTTGAGTGTTCCGAAAGTGGTGCGCGCATCAACGATCAGGCGCTTCTCGGCTGTGTCCCAGTCGTCGCTCACATGCACGCCGTTGCGCTGCGTGAGCCCCGCCGAATCGAACGTGCCGAGTACGCGCGAGTGCTTCACGCTCACCGCCGTGCCCCGCGGCACCCGGATCGTCGCCGCGCCAAACGTGAGCGCCAACTGCAGCTCTCTGTCGCCTTGCCAGGCACCGCTCAGGTCCAGATCAACGCTTGCCGCGCTTCCGGTAATGCGGACGCGTTCGGCGTTGGCGTTGCCTAGCTTCTGAATCTCCAGGCGCGCCACCCCGGCGTCGATGGACAGCTCCTGCATGGCGATTGGATTGCCGGCGCCGAATAGCAGCGTGATCTCGCTCGCACCGGAATTGATTGCCAGGCGCGACACGGCGATGCCACTCAGGTCGATCATCGCATTCGTCGCCCCGAGATCAATGTCCAGATCCACCGGGTGGCTGCGCGTCAGGTCGAGCGCCAGCGTACCCTCTTCGGAGCCGCCCCCGATCCTCAGCGGTACATCGGTGTCGCCACGGACCCCCATGCGGAGCGTATTCGATGCGAGATCGAACGTACGCACCGGCTCGAAGCGGTCGGCGTCGTAGCGGAGCCGTGAGCGATAGAGGACGGAATCCATCGTCGAGCCGATGGTCAGTGCACCGACCGTGTAATCCACGCGCACACGAAGCGTGTCTATCTCCCTCAGCTGCCGCTCCACGCTCACCGTTCGCCACGCTTGCGCGCTGACCATTGCCGGCACGGTCAGAGCATACGCCGCCATCCAGATCCACGCAGGGAGTCTCATACGCGATGGGAGCCTGGTGCCGGAGTTGGCCGGCGCGCCGCCGTCACTCCGCTCACCGGTGTCGGAGTCTGCCACATGTCATCGGGCATTATGACCGGACCATCGACATCAGGCCGTGGTACGGTATCGCGGGTGCCGCCACGTGTGAGGATCGTGGCGCCGAGGCCAAGGGTGAGCGCTACCCAGGTCATCAGGCCCACCAATGCACGCACCAGCGCTCCCGCCATGGCAACGTTCGCCAGCGCTGCCGCGAGTACCCAGGCCGCGACGTAGACCGTCAGGCCGACGAAAAGGGAGAACGCCACCGAGCTCGAGCGAGAGCCCCTCAGCCGGGAAGCCAGCGTATCGCCGCTGGCGTACGCAACCGCCAGAAAGCCGAGCGTAGTGGCGCCGGCCACAGCGGTGAGGAATGCCACCAGAGCTATCGGAATGACGAGCACGCCGATGATCGTGATAGCAAGCACGACTATGATAGTCAGGAGCGCTGGGAAGAAAGCGAGCTGCCCCACCAGGCCGAAAACCAGAGAGCGGCCGAACCGCGCTCGCACCGCCTCGGCTACCCGCTCCAGGTTTCGCCGGGCCAGCAGGAGCACGACGAGCCCGATTGCCGCCAGCACGAGCGCCCAGCCGAGCGCCAGCGCAATCGGCGACCGGTGGACGGGGGCGGGGGACGTGTGCGCCTGCAGGACGGTCTCGACGATCTCGCCACTCACCTGACCGCCATCGACCTGCACGGTGCCGCCAGCCGCGATCACCGAGCCGGTGATCCGGGCACCCGGCTCCACAATCACGTTGCCGCCAAGAGCCACTACGTCGCCGTCCACGCTACCCGCCACACGCAAATCACCCCGGAGCGTGACGAGGTCTCCCGATACCGATTCCCCGGCGGGGATGGTCACGTCACCTGTCCGGAGCGAATCGGCGCCCGGAAGAGACACACCTCCCTCTCGTTCAGCGTTCCTCAGCCAGGTAGCGACCGAGTCCCCGGCGCTCGATCCAGCGCTGCGCTGGGCGCCAGCTGAGGGTGCAAGGGAGGAAAGAAGTACCGCGGCCAAGGCCAGCGACGCATGGCGCACTATCTCTGGCTCCGGCCGCGGACCAGCCCTCGCACCAATCCCGCCGCGCCCGCGGCAGTTATCAGGAACAGCGTCGCTATCGCCAGTACGCCGAACGATCCCATGGGACGCACCGCCTCGATTGCGCCTTGCCCCACCGCCGCCGAGATCGCCGATGCAAACAGCGCGGATCCCCACTCCTGCAGCCGCATAACGCCGAGGTCTATGGCGAAGATCAGCGCGTCGAGCCGGGTGACCACCGCGAGCGAGACTATGCTGATCAATGCCAGCACCGACACCGCGCCAACCGCCGCGAACGCCCGAGCGGGCCGGGATTGCGGCACCAGGACCCGCAGTCGGTCCCAGGCTGTGATGTACCAGGGCACGTAAACGTGCACGCGGGACATGACCCGGTTTGCAAAGGCGGGGGAGGGGGTGAATTGGGGAAGGTGCTCCAGCCGGCGGACAAGCGAACGGGCAGCATCAAGCTCGGAACGGCAGTCCTCGCAGCGGCGAATGTGCGCTTTGAGGGGGGCCGTTCCGAACCCGACCTCGCCATCCAGCAGCAGGTCGATCTCGGCAGGGAGCAGATGTCTGTTCACGTGTGTCTCCGAGCGGATTTACGTCCGCCTGCACGGGGATGTTTCATCTGTGATAAAGGTCTCATTTCTGGCTTAGTCTCGGCTTCCGTATAAGTCCGTAGTCGCCCCTCAAGGCGCCCTGTCAAGATGAGAGAAGCGAGATGCGAGAAAAAAGAGATGAGAGATACGAGATGCGAGACTGCATTTCCTCGCAACTCGCCATATCAGGAACCGCAGTTCCCTCGCATCTCGCTTCTCTCATCTCTTTTCCTTTCATTCCGTTACCTCCGCCAACGCATCCCGCAGCTCATGCCGCGCTCTGTGGATGTAGGTCTTGACCGTGCCAAGTGGCAGGTCGAGAATGGCAGCGATCTCTTCGTACGAGCGTCCCTCGACGTGACGCAGCATGATGCACGAGCGATATTCGGGACGTAGTGCCGCGATGGCACGCTCGATCGAAGAGCCCAGCTCGCGCGCCTCCATCTCGTCGAGAGCGCTCTCCTGCTGCGCGGCGAGCTCGAACGATGTCGCCTCGATTTCGGCGGCGGTGCCGGCATGGGGTGACCCTTCCATGCTCACCGTGTCGAGCTGGCGCTTACGCAAATGATCGATCGCCACGTTATTGGCGATCTTGAACATCCAGCTGGAGAGCTTGAACTCCGGCCGGTAGCGCTCGATGTTGTTCAGTATTTTGATGAAGGTGTCCTGGGCGAGATCTTCGGCTATCTCGCGGTCGCGCACCATGCGATAGATGAGGGAGAACACCGGCCGCTCGTAGCGCCTCACCAGTTCGCGATACGCGGACTCACGCCCCTGCTTGGCGAGGGCCGCGATGTCGGCATCCGGGAGGTTCGTGAGGTGCAGCGGTGGGCTCATTGCATGGGGAAGGGGCGCCGTCCGGCACCGGGAGCGCGCGCGAAACTTATGCATCGCGAACATGCTGAGCCAGCCGCGGCGCTTGCGTGGCGGAGTCGCGGCGGGAAAGTTTCTCCGAATGCCTTCGACGGAAACAGAGCAGCGCGCGGCCCTCGAGGCGGCGGCCGGTGGGCGCGACAAGCGTGCATACGTCCGGCGCATATTCTCGGAGATCGCGCCGCGGTACGATCTGCTCAACCACCTGCTCAGCTTCAACATCGACAAGGGTTGGCGTCGTGAGGCTATCGCGGCGCTCGGCTGGCAGCGGTGGCCGGGGGGCACGTTCGTGGATTTGTGCGCCGGCACGCTCGACGTGAGTCTTGCACTGGCGCGTCAACCAGGCTTTCGCGGTCGGGTGGTGGGCGCCGATTTCGCCGAGCCGATGCTGCGACATGGGGCGGGGAAGCTCGCCGGAGGCGCCGTCGCCCCCGTGGTTGCCGATGCCTTGCAACTGCCGCTGGCGAGTGGATCGGCGCAGGGGGCGATCGTCGCGTTCGGCGTGCGTAATCTGGCCGATCTCGATGCCGGGCTGCGCGAAGCGCGGCGTGTGCTCGCCCCCGGTGCGCGATTCGTCGTACTGGAGTTTTCCATGCCTCGCCGCGCGCTCGTCAGGCTGGCCTACGGATCCTATTTCCGGCTGGTGCTTCCGCTAGTCGGGCGGCTGGTGAGCGGACATCCCACCGCTTATCGCTACCTTCCGGAATCGGTGGCGCACTTTCCCACCGGGGAAGCACTCGCCGAGCGTCTGCGAGGTGCGGGGTTCACTACAGTGTCGTGGCGGGAGCTGACCTTCGGCATCGCTGCGCTGCATGTGGCGCAAGCCTGATCGATCGCCATTGTCAGCATCACTTCGGCACAAACTACCGTTTTTTACCGCGGAGGACGCGGAGGTTACGCGGAGGACGCGGAGGGGATCGCGAAAGTTGTGGTAAAGGGGTCTTCCGGTATTACAGTGGGTAGTTGTCGAACTGCGGATCTCGCGACAGGCATCGTTGCGGCAGAACGTCTCGCATTTTAACGCGGAGGGCGCGGAGGTTACGCGGAGGGCGCAGAGAA
>JBPCLX010000004.1:0-2587 GCA_051002815.1 Gemmatimonadaceae bacterium | reverse complement strand
CTCATCCGTCGCCCCTTCGACATTGATGCCGGCTACCGCCCACTCCTTTTCAAGGGACAAGCGGATGGCCCATCGCTTCCGGGATGAGCACTACTTCTTCCTGAAGATTAGAGCTGCGTTTCCCGGTATTCCGTGAAGAACCCAAAAAATTGCGGAGTTCTGAACGGCAGCAATCCACGACCACCCACTCTAAAGCCGGAAGACCCCTAATTCCTAATTCCTATTTCCTATTTCCTGCCTCTCATACACGATTCCCGTCGCGCGGCCCGCGCCGACGGAGAACGCCGTTACCCGTCCGTCCGCGTTCCGCGTGAATCGTACGGCGCCCATGCCAGGGACGGTAAACGCGTCCACTCCGGTGGGTCGCATGGCCACTTCGCGGCCGCCACGCCTGACGATCAACGAGTCCCCCCGCACGCTCAGCATGACGTGGGCGCCCAGCTCGGCGCTCGTGTACCGACCGGCCAGCATGGCCAGTTGACCACTCGTCAGCCGCGGTCCGGGAGGCGGCGAGGCGTTCCGGCTCGATGCCTGACGAGGCTCCGGCTCGGTGAACTGGCCATTCAGGTATATGGAGGCCACCTTCAACCCTCGGGCGCCCGGGTCGGCGTTGCCCAGGTTACAGAGATGCAGAACTGACAGCCGCTGCTCGGGAAATCGCAGCTGGTGTGCACGATAGCCGCCGTACGCGCCCCCATGCGACACCCGCGGTAGCCCGCGGTATTCATCGACCGTCAATCCGAACGCGTAGTCGATCGTGTCTCCGGACGTGAGCACGCCACGCTGGTGCAGCCCGCGCACGAACGCCGCCGTTGCCGCGGCCGTGTCGAAGAACATCGCGTCCCATCGCGCCAGGTCGCCGACCGTAGTATGCAGACCGCCGGCGCCGTTCACATCGAAGTTAGGCATGCTGATTCTCCACCCTCCAGCCCCCGCCTGCTCGTATGCCTGCGCCCTGCCTTGCACCAACTCGGCGTGGTCGTCCGCGAAATGCGTGTGCGTCATTCCCAGCGGCTTGAAGAACACCGAATCAGCGTACTCCCGCAGCGACTGTCCCGTCGCGCGCTCAATGATCTGCCCGAGCAGCCAGTAACCGGAATTGCTGTACAGCTGTCGCTCGCCGGCGGGAAAGTTCGGCGCGCGCTGGCGTCCGAGTATCTCCAGCACCTCGTCGTCGCCGAATACGCCGTCCGCCGACTGGCCGGCCAACCCGCGCAACGCCAGATAGTCCCGGATCCCCGACGTGTGGTGAACGAGATGACGGATCGTTATACGGGTGCCGAATTCAGGGAGCTCGGGCACCCAGCGCCGCACGTCATCATCCAGCGACAGCTTGCCATCTCGCGCCGCGCGAGCCACCGCGGCCGCGGTGAACTGCTTGGAAACCGAGCCCGCGTAGAAGACCGTAGCCGGCGTAATGGGAACGGCATGCTCCAGATGCGCCATTCCGTACCCTCGCTCGTGCAGGACCTCGCCATCCCGTACCACCGCCACCGCGCACCCAGGATGGCCCCCCCTGGCGAGGTCGGCATAGATCGAGTCCACACTGGCCGGACTTTGCGCGAACGCCACCACGGGGATGAGAGGAAGCGCGGCGAAAACGAGTCGATACATGGAGAGAGGGAAGTGCGAAGTGCGAAGTGCGAAGTGCGAAGTGCGAAGTGCGACGATACACCCTGGAAACACTACGCACCACCCGCCTATTCGTTCAGGCTGATGGTGCGCTGAGTATCCTCGCAATTCGCACTTCTCATTTCAGTCCAACCACCCGCCTATTCATTCAAGCTGACGGTGCGCCGACAGTATTTCTCGCAACTCGCATCTCTCATCTCAGTTCACCATGTCATTCTCACCGACATCGTTTGACCCTTCCGGACCAGATCGAGCGCGAGCGTGCCTTTCGACGATTCGAACGCTGCCCGCAGGTCGCGCGAGGAGCGGAGTGGCTTGCCGTTGGCACCTACTAAAACGTCACCGTTGCGTAGCCCCGCCCGCGAAGCCGGCGATGGCTGAGCAACTTTCAGGACGAGCAGCCCACCTTCCGCACCCACCTGCTCCCGCATCTCGGCCGGCAGCGGCGCCATTTCAGCGCCCGCCAGCGACACTATCGAAGAAGAAAACGCATAGACGTTGATCGGCGCCTGTGGCGGCAACAACGTCACCCTTGGAGCGGTCGAAGGCACCCATACTTCCGGAGACGCCGGTGGGCGCGGCGCCGCCGTTGGCGAAGTGACCTCCACCGCCCACGCCCCGCGCGGGCGCTCACCGACGATCACCGTCACCGTCCGCGTTGCGTTTCCACGCTTGAGGAGAACTGGCAGCCTGCTGCCAGGCGACAGCATTTCGTCCAGCGCAATGGGCTCGGCGCGCAGATCCTTCTGCTTGAACGCGAGCAGAAGGTCGCCTACCTCGATTCCCGCTTGACGCGCCGGGGACGCGGGTTCCACCGCCTCTACCACTGGATACTCCTGGAAGTGAAAGAGCCGGGTCTCGCCAGGGCGCTCGACGACCCGGAAGTTCGATGAGAAGGAAACGCCGAGCCACCCCGTGTTCGAGACTACCTCCGAAGCGACGCGAGGGCGCACGC
>JBPCLX010000003.1:0-6039 GCA_051002815.1 Gemmatimonadaceae bacterium | reverse complement strand
GACGGCAGATCATGGAACTGATTGGAACCATCATCATCGGCTTGATTGTCGGAGTCGTCGCCAAGCTGCTCATGCCGGGACGCGACCCCGGTGGATTCATCATCACCATCCTCCTGGGAATTGCCGGCGCCTTCGTCGGTACGTTCATTGGGCGGGCGCTCGGGTTCTACAATCCCGGAGACGCGGCGGGTTTCCTGATGTCCCTGTTGGGGGCGGTGCTGTTGCTGGTGATCTATCGCATGATCGTGAAGCGACCCGCCTAGCACGCTCCAACCGGGCGGATCGCGGATACGCGTTCAGGACATCGAACGCGCACCCGCACTCCTCCCACCCACCGCCTGGCGACGCGAGTCCCCAGACAGGCGATTCCCCAGCCAGATGCACCGGGCGGCGCCTTTGCTTCTCGAGTCCCCCTCGATCAGCAGCCGCCGTCGCCGAGCACCTCGATGCGGTCCTCGCCGTTAGGTACGATACAGAGGAATTCGAACGGCTCGCCATCGTGCGCACGATACCAGTGCGGTGTTCCGGCGGCGATGAACACGACATCTCCCTCCCCCACTTCCCGAACTTCATCGCCGATGCCGATCGTGGCGCGGCCACGCAGCACGTACTGCTCGTGCTCCACCGTGTTGGTGTGCCGGGGCATTCCGCCGCCGGGCTGCATGATGAATCGTCGCAGCGCGAAGTTGGGCCCCTCATCAGGGCCGATCAACACCTGCCGCTCGGTCCCGGTGCCGGCCGAGACGGGGGTACGCTCCAGATCAGCCGCGTGCTTCACCGACATGAGTGCTCCTCGAAAGTGTTCGTGCGTTACTCAGGGCGCGGCTCGCTTCTTCCCGGCCGCCGCCCGCCCAGGGCCGGGCTGCGCACCCACTCCGGCAGCTGCGACCACTGCTGTGCTGTCAAGACGCGCTCCGCACTTCGAACGGCGCCGAGGTAGAGAGCGCGCGCCGACTGCAGCCGCGGTTGCAACGCCGGAAACACGCTCCGCAGATCGGCAGTCGCTTCGAGCGAATCGATGTACGTCTGCACCACGACGGCGAGCGAGTCCACCTGCCCGAAAAGCGTATCGGCGATCGAGCGAAGCGATGCGACCTGGGGTTCACTCAAACCGAGCGAATCGCGACGCTCGAGAATTGGCGCGATCGGGTCCGGTGCGACGCGCTCGAGCAGCATGCGGGCGTTGAACTCGCGTGCGCGTGCCCCGCCGCCACCGCCGCCACCTGCACGGCCTAACGCACCCATCAACATCTCGCGCTGCCGGTCCGGCCCCACCTGCAGCCGTATCTGCAGCCCTATCTGAAATGGATTGCGGATGGCCGTTCGTGCGCTCCGGGTATCCCCGAACCGCTCGTTGACCTCGTAAAGGAACCGCTGCGATTGCGGGTCGAAACCACGCACGTACAGCAGTGTGGGATCGGCGCGGTTCGGCTGTCCCCAGCCGCGCAACCCATCGCTGCCGTGCAACAGCTGGTCGATTCCAGCAAGTGGATTGACCAGGCTCACCATGAAGGTGACGCGCCGCCCCAGCTTCCCCCCGAAATCGGGCCGGACGTTGAACTGCAGATCGAACGACGGCGTCCAGCCACCGTCGCAAGAATTCCGACCGGCAATCCGGCCGGTCTGCTCGAGCAGGCAGCGGCGTGCGGCGTCAGGAGCCGCATCGAGCAGCCGCGACATGCCGTTCGCCAGCGCAGTGTCAGGCGCCGTCGCCGCATCGAAGATGAAAGCCCGGTCGTTGCGCGCGCCATCACCATTGATGTCCCCGCCGACGCGGGGAGTGAACGGCTGATCGGCGGAGGCACGCACGATCGAAGTAACGTCGAGCCAGGGCTTGACGAACCAGCTCATCGAGCCCGATACCGCGTGCCGCCGCTCCAGGTCGCTGCGCCCCCATTCAACCGCGTTAGGATCTCCGCCGGTCGTGGACGATCCGACGCCGAAGCCGAACCCGCCAAACCCGCCGCCGCCACGGCTGCCACTGGCAGCGAACGATGTCTGGTCACGCGATCTGGTGAAGGTGTAATTGAGCCTCCATAACAGGCTCCTGCGAGCGACACCGTTAACGCCCAACGTTACCTGTGCCGTGCGCGAGTGCAGCATCGAGCTCATTTCCAGCACCTGGGCAAACTCGGGATGCTCGCGTGACGCGAGCACGCTGGTCGCCCCCGTCGTCGCGTCTATGCTCGGCGACGGCACGAAAACCGGGCGGCCGCCTTCGGCGGGCATGGTGAACTGCGGCGTGCTGCGCAGGTTCAGATCGCGGGCGCCGTACAGGTTGGTTCCCAGCGCATAGGAACCATCGACCGAAACGCCGAACCGGCCAAGCCGGCGGGTGATGCCTAGCGACCCGCGCCAGGCACGGGGGGCGCCGAAGTCCTGATCGAACACGGTTACCACCGGCCTCTGCGTGGCGATCGGGCTTCCGCCGGATCCGTCGGCGCAGCTTTCAGGAATCAGCGCCGGATCGGCAAAGTAGCCCGCCCAATCAGGATCCGGGACCGCCTGGCCGATGCACACCAGTCGCTGCTCGTCACCCGGCAACCCGGTTGCATCGAGCGCCGAGCTGAAGATCTGAGTCGGCGCGCGACCACGGAATTCCCCGATCCCTCCGCGCAGTGTCGTTATGTTGTTCGCCGCCCCGATCTGGAACGCCTGCCCACCACCGCGCCGTCCACCACCGCGCCCTTCACCTCCTCCCGGCCCGCCGCCGCCGCCTTCGCCGCCCGCTCCCAGGATCCAGCTGAACCCGACGCGAGGACTGGCGTGCAACTCCGATGGAATCTCGTCCGTCCGCCTGCCGAACAGCGCCTCCACCTGCTGATTGTAGGCGGGCGACTCGAGAAACCGCGTGTGCTCCAGCCGTGCACCATAGTTGAGCTGCAGCGCACGGTTAACGCGCCAGGTATCGCCCACGTAAATGGCTGCGTTGAGCATCCCCCCCTCGCGCTCGGCGGGGGCCAGCGTCCGGGTGAACGACGCCGCCCGCCCCGCCTCGAAATCGGCAAGGGAATTGAACGTGTAACTGCCGAAGCGATCACTGCTGTTCGTCGTGGTGAAACGAGAGTAGTTGAGCAAGCCGCCGATCTTGTATCGATGACCGTTGAAGCCGAGCAGCGACAGCTCATTGGTAATCTCCAGCTGCTGGCCGCTACCATCCGACGGCAGCGCCGGGTTTCCCCCGAATGCCAGCGTCGACACGCCTAGCGCGCCATCCGCCAGCTCGGAACTGACCCTGACTCGTCCGGCGGGAATGAGCAGATAGGGATCACCACTGCGCGTGTCGGCTGCGTATGAGGCCCGCAACTCGTTGAGGAAGGTTCCGAGCACCGACGACAGCATTAACATCCCGCCAGCGCCGCGGCTCGACTGCTCCCCTCCATAGGACGGCACGGTGAGTGCGCTGGTGCGGAATCCGTTCTGCAACGAACCCTGAACGTTGCCGCGCAGCATGAGCGAGTGGTTCTCGGTCAGCTGATAGTCGAGTCGAGTGATCACGGAGCCGTTGTCCGCCAACCGGTCGTCAGGCACCGCCGCCACGGAGAGCGGCAAGCCGAAGCCGCCGAGCAGGTCGAGAAAGCGCTCGGCGGAATCCGGATTGGTGCCCAGGCGCTCCAGCGTGATCGCGTCGGCCCCCAGGATCGACTGCAACGGATTGAGGCGGCGCCGCACCTGGGCCGAGGCAAACCAGAACGCACGGTCTCTGATGATCGGCCCGCCTAACCCTCCGGAAATCTGGTGCTGAGTGTACCCCTGGCTGAACGATCCCTCCTCCTGCTCGTCACTCCATTGAAGACTCGGATCACGCAGCGCATAGCTGAACGATCCCGCTACGGCATTGGTGCCGCCGCGGCTGGTGGTTTGTACAAGTCCACCGGTGAACTGGCCGCGCGCCACGTCGTAGGTGTTCGTAACCACCCGGGTACTGCGGATCGCTTCGGCCGGCACCGTGCCAGTTTCGAACGTCAGCCCGTCCAGCGTCACCAGGTTCTGGTCGGGCCGCTGTCCAGCCACCGAAAACCCGGCCGCCGTGGTGTCCGACTCTGTGACGCCCACGACGCCTGGGGCCAGCAACGCCACCGCGTTAGGATCGCTGGGGTCCACCGGAAGGCGCTGAAGCTGCTCGCCCGACAGGGTCTGTCCGGTGGAACCGGGCGTCGGACGCTCATCCTGCCCAGGTCGCGGCCGGCGAGTAGCCTGAACTGTCACCGCCTCGAGCTGTGTCGCTGCGGTGCTCAACGTGAAGTCGGCCATCAGCCTGTCTTCATCGGCCACTCGTGCGATCGTGCGCTCCTGCGGCGACATGCCCAGAAAACGCGCCACAATCCGGTATTCTCCGCCGCCGTCCGGAAAGAGCAGAGTGTACTGGCCCTTTGCGTTCGTCGTCTTCGTCCGCGTTATCCCCGTTTCGATCGAGGTGACCTGCACCGTTGCGCCGTCCAGCGGCAAATCTCCAGGACCGTATATGATGCCGGCGATAATGTCGGTACTGGAACCGAGCTGCGCGAAAGCGGGTGCGACGCATGAGACCGCCATCGCCAGCGCGATAGCGAACGCCCGCGCGGTTGCACGGGCGATAGGCAGCAGAGAGTTCGGAATCGGCACGAGCGGAGCGGGAAGTGACAACTACGTCTACTGTCGAGGAATTCGCACTGCAGACCACCGGTGGACGGTGGCCGAAGGCTAACGTTAATCATCCCCGGGGTACGCGCTGACGTAAGATATAGCCCGCACCTTGCGATTTTGCGCCGTGTCGCACACTCTCGGCTGTGCAAGCGATCGCACCTCGCGTGTCCTAACTGCGAGCGAAGCCCGACTCTCTCACGCTTCCCGCCATGCGCCAAATGGCCATCCTCAGCGCACTGCTCGTGAGTGCCTCGTTGCCGGCCCAACAGGACTCCTCCGGTGCACCGGCTGGTACGTCGATCCGAGTCCCAAAGACGATCGGGGTCTTTCGTCTCTCACGCCGGCAACCGTATGACGATCCGACGCTAGGAACCATGTTTCGCTACATCTCGCCGGACACACAGCTGGTGGACGTATTCCTCTATCCCGGTCCCGATCTCGAGGAACAGTGCGCAATCGACTGCGCGGCGGCAGTTCTGCAGCGCGAACTCGACGAGTTTACAGCGAGCTTTGGCATGATGGTCGAGCGCGCGTACGTGGATTCCATAGCCGTAGCAAGGATCGACACGCTTCTCCCCGATTCAACCGCTGCATGGCGGCTAGGGCGTGCCATGCGACTGGCAGTAGTTCGTCGCGGGGAGCCGCTCCGATCGGACCTCATCCTGTGGTATCTGCCGACCTACCGCGTAAAGCTGCGCGCAACCTATCCCGATCGAGGACAACGCCCCGCGCAGATAGATGCATTCGCCGACAGCCTCGTTGCCGGAATCGTGCGCGAAAGCGCCGCACCTCCGCCGCCGCCAAGGAGCTAACGGCCGCTTCGCCAAGAAGGACTGAACCTCATTCCGCCCGCAGCGCCACCACCGGATCCACACGCGTCGCCCGCCGCGCAGGAATCAGGCTCGCCACCACAGCCACGATCATCAAACACAATGCGACTGTGCCGAACACGGCGCCATTTCGGGCGCTGGTGCCGAACAGCAACTCCTCCACGTAACGGCCGCCGAGCCAGGCGAGCATTGCACCGATCGCGACGCCAAGTGCCGCCGTGCCCACGCCGGCGCGAAGAATGAGACGCCGTATGTCCCGGGCCTCCGCACCTAACGCCATTCGCACGCCCATCTCGTGCGCGCGCTGCGCCGCCGTGTAGGACATTACGCTGTAGAGCCCAACCGCCGCCACGAGAAGCGCCAGCGCCCCGAATATTCCGAACATCGTAGCGCCGAGCCGCCACGGGCGCACCTGCGGGTCGATGCGCTCCTGAAGGGTCGATACATGGATGAAGCTCAACGTCGGATCGATCGCGCGGACTTCCGCTCGCAACGACTCCATCGCCGCCGCCGGATCTCCGCGCGGCCTTGCCAGCACCGCCGTGCCCCCTATTCCCCGCTCCTGCCCGAACGGAATGTAGTA
>JBPCLX010000002.1:0-16018 GCA_051002815.1 Gemmatimonadaceae bacterium | reverse complement strand
TGCGGATACTCCTGCGCGGGATGGCCAACGGCCGGACGCTCCTCCAATTCGCCCATGCAGGTGCGAATCAGCGACCGCCGCTCGAGCAGGAAAGCGTGCTGAGCCTTCCCCCACTCCAGGAGCTCGGCGAACGGGTCGCTTGCGCGCTCCGGGAGCGCGACCATGTCGAGCGCGGGGGCACCGTGCAGACGAACCGCTTCGGCGAGGAGCGTATCCTTGCATCCGAAGTGCCGGAACAGGGTGATCTCGTTCACCCCCGCTTCCTGGGCAATCCTTCGTGTAGTCGCACCCCGGTACCCTGCCTCGGCAAAAACCCGGGCGGCAGAGGCCAGCAATTTTTCCTTGATATCCATGGCTGCGGAGCCTAATCGCTCAGGCCGTGAAAGCAAGTAGGCACTTACATCGCCGCCCGAATCGTTACGTAGGCAGGCTCAGCTGGGATTCAGCGACCGTGCAGGAAAAAAAGGTTCTTCACGGAATACCGGGAAACGAAGCTCTGATCTTCAGGAAGAAGTACTGCTCATCCCGGAAGCCATAAGCCATACGCTTGATGACTTTGATCTTGTTGTTGATCCCTTCAGGGAGTCCGGTGTTCAATGTCTAACGGCAGTGGCTGATGATGCCGTCGATATGACGCGCCAAGCTCTTCGGAAACTTCTCGAGTGCAGGAATGCGGCTCGACATGGCCCGGCGATACCAATCGCGGCAGAAGCGGGTAGCTCCGTGTGTTGCACGCCGCACCGGGAGTGAACCCATGGCCAAGCTCTCCTCCGCCCTCGCTCGGCCCTGTGAACACGAAGCTTGCGCGCTGGAAACTCGACGATCGGAAATCGCAGGTCGTTGACCGATGCATACTCTGCTGCCAGGCTGAGCGAATCGAGAACAATGCCGTACATCGTGGCGCCAGGTGCAAGTTCCTGCGCGGCCGCCAGGGCAACTTCTCTCACGGCTGGCAGCGAAGCCTTGCAGTACGGACACGTCGTGGTGAAGAGGAACAGCACCTGCTTGCCACCATCCCGTCGCTCGCCGACGGTAACCGAGGACCCATCAACGGTCGGTGCGGTGAAGGTCGGGACATACATTCGTCCCCGTGGCAAGGAGGTGTCTCGCAGCAATGCAGCATATCGTTCGTCCTGCGCCCGCCGCTGCATTCCAAGCACCGCCACGAGCGCCACGGCGGCCGCGAGCGCCGCCGCCACTGCCCATTTCGAGAAACCGAACGAACGAGCATTCGAAGGCACACTCACCTCGCAAATCGAACCGCGACACCGCGACGTATGACCAGCGAGTCAGGCCGCCAGAGACCAAGAAGCGCTCTCGCCGTAGTCGTTGGTTGTCACGGCGCTCAGGGAGTCGAGCCGGGAGTTGGCTCTCCCTCGATGAAATCCACGGAGCTGGTTCCCGATCGCTGCAGAATCGCCGAGTCGCCGGGCAATTTCAGCAGGACGCGGCGCTGGGCGGAGTTCGGGTCGTACCGGGTGAGCAGCTCAGCGTCCTGCCTATCGAACCGGGGGTGCACTGCAGATTCGCTGCACTGGGGGTACGGGTTCGGGCTCTGAAGCTCCCGTCGCAAGGTCACCACATCCAGGATCGCGTCTGCGGGGATTCGAGCGTAGGGCCGGTCGGTGATCTGCGTCGTTGGGAGACTCGACGCATCGACATGCTCCGCGAGGACGAGCACCTCACGAATCTCGTTGAGGACGAGGCCGTGGCCGAAGGTGCCGCCCCCATCGCTCGGCCCGATGGAGACCATATCGGGCACAGCGGGATTGTCCACATCCTGGCTTCCGCGGAACTCGAAATCCGCGCCCCGAAGATCTGGGCCTCCTGTCACGATGGCCGAATGGTCGATGGCATCGACGGCAATGACGATCCGCGCGCCTGGCGCCAGCGGATGCGACATCACGCCTCCCGGGAATCGATAGATGTACCGCGCCCAGATGCCTAACGGATCCTGATTGTACGCATCGTAGAGCGAGCACGGGAACATTGGGTAGTCGAAGGTCCCGGGGAGCGCCTTGGCCAGGGTCTTTCCACCCAGGAAGATCGTCGTGTCGCTGTTGTTATGTATCTCGACGAACTGGCCAAAGAAGTAGTCGCCGGCGGCGGGGTCGCGCATGAGGCTTCCGGTCACTTCGCTCCATACCATCGATCCGCGAGAGCCGGCGTTGAGCGGGAGCGCGGCGGTGGAAGCGGGCGCCGCTATGGTGACGGTCAGGCCACCGCCGAGCGCGTCGGCTGGATGTCCGGCGCTTTCCAACTGTGCCCGTTCGGCCGCATCGAGTACCCGCCCGCCGCTGATGCGGTACGAACCGGGCAAGAGGTCGCTGAATACGGCGACACCAGCCGCATTGCTCACGGCCGACAGCGGTGTACTCGATCCGACGCGGACGACAGTGATTTGGGCGTTGCCGACCACACTGCCCCATCCCAGCGCTGCAGCCTGAGCCTGCGCATCCGGACCGACTATTGATGTGACGGTGAGAGTGGCGCGCTGCACGTTCCCGCCGCCCGGATCAGTGGTATCCACCCCGGGACCCACGACATCACGAGTTTCCGACGTTCCGCAGCCCAGCACGACGGCAAGACCGGCGAGGCGGAGCAACACTACCACCGCGCGACCAGGGAAAACTCGCGCGCGACGGGTCCCAGTCATGCTGCGCTGCATCCCTTCGACTCCTGCTACTCGACGCAGAAACAACAGCCCTGAGTCTCAGGGTATGGCGCACAGACTCCGGTCGTGTTTCCTTCGCCGTTCCAGAGGTCGCACTCCAGCTGACAGTCGAACCCCGGCGTCTGGCACGAGCCGACCACGACCGGAGGATTGTCGCAGACCATAACGGGGCGCGCCAGTGCTACCGATGCCCCGAATCCCAGTCCGGTGAGGACGACGGCACCGAACAACAGATTGCGGATCGCCTTAAGTGATTGATGCACGGTTCCTTCCTCATCAGCGGAAAGACGTTCCTGGCAACTATTGCCGTCGGTCCAGAGCCTGTCAAGACTCCTCCACCCAACTGCTCTCGACCTTCATGACCTGACGCCGTCGCCGAAATAAGTCCTGGTGTGAACGGCAGAGCGGGGGCTGAACGAGTCCGCGTTAGTACAGGATTCCCTCCGAGCGCCGAATCCAAGCACCGTGATGACGATGACTGTCACAGCGAACGTACGCAGGCGAACCAATGTCGGGTGCATCAGTACTCCTCCGATCCAGGGGCGTGACAATGCGCGTGCAGGCAGGAACCGCTGACCGCTGAGAAGGCGCCGTTCAGACACGATGACGCCTGCTATCATGGAAGCGATGACCTGTACTGCTGATCAGTGCGCTCTTGCGACGAACCGGTCAAGAGCATTACGGCCAACCCATTCGAGTGGGACGGTGGTCAATTACCAACGACGTACTGATGCGCCCGGCCAGTGTGGTGGGCGGCAATTCCCCCAACAGGACTCTCCTCCGTGAGCCACAAGGAGCAGCGCATCGCGTTTATGCCCTCGGCGGCCGTCGCCTCGGCCCTCACAAACGCCCAGAGCCGAAATTACTGATCCTGGCCGATCACGAAGGCAATCGCGATCTGCGTGCCGCTCCGGGTGCCCTGAGGCCGGAACGGCGTCGACGATGGAGATCCGCTGACCGACAGCCACTCATGCCGGACCGCGAGGAGCGCGGTGGTCGCCGCGACGCGTGTGCGCAGCGTCAGGCTTGCGGCCTGCACCCGCTTGGGCGTGCTCTCGTACTCGAGGTGGGGCGCGACCAGCTGCTGGACGACGGTGCCGAGGCTATCAGCGCCGAAGATGTGCGACGTCGGCGCGTACTCGCGGACGGCGTAGCCGCCACTCAGCGCGGTGCGAGCGCCGAGTGCGCGCGCGATCTCGATCGACACGCCGGGACTCCAGGCCTCGATGTTCGCGCGCAGCGAAGACAGGAGATCGCGCTGCCGCCGCGATTCGCGCTGCGTCGCGATCACGGCACCGAATTCCCACGCGGAGGCGCGTGGGGCGATGCGTAGCGTGGCGTCTGCCTGCAGACCCTCTTCCTCGGCGCGAAAGATCGCCCCGTCCAGGTCGCGGCGTTCGGCGAAGCCCTCGAGCGTGAGCGCACGGACGTGCCCGGTGACTCGCATGACACTGTCGAACAACATCCGCTCCGCGAGTGCGCCGAACGATGCCCCATCGCTGGACCATCGGTCCGTGGGCGGGTCGTTGGCCGAGATGCTGCTCTGCCGCTCGCGCAGGCGCGTTCCCTCGCCCCACACGACCCACGACGCATCGAGGAGCCGTCCCGATAGCGACGCGCCGAGCGCCTGACTACGGCGCGTGATCCGACGGCGGTAGCCTTGATTCGCGGGCTCGATGGGCTCCACCTCGGTGAAGCCCTGCATCTCGTGGATGAACGGAAGGGCCAGGCCGTGCACCATCGTCAGGGTCTCCGACGTCCCGCCGACCCGCGCGTGGGCGCTGGCTCGCAATCCGCCGACGCGGCGACCCACGCCGAACGAGCCGCTGGTCATCGCCGCTCGACCGGATCGTCGAACCAGGGCCCGGACCGCCGTCACGTCTCGAGCCTCGTAGCCGACCCCGACCCCGACCCCCCACCTGCCTAACTCCCATCCCATGGCGCCTTCGAGGACGGCCCGCGACCGAGAGAGCTCAGGCGACGTGGAATCGACGAGCACGAACGGGCTGCCTGAAAACGGTGTGAACCCGCTGCCGCGGGTACCGCCACCATCGAGCGTCTCACGATCGAACAGCACGCGTCCGATCCCGTGCGCGCGGAGCCCCACAGGTTGCCACGCCAATCCGGATACGGTCGTGACGGTCGACTCTTGTGCATCCAACGGCCGTCGCAGCGTGCCGTTCGAGCCGTGCCTCACGGCTGACATCTCCGCCCGCGCGCCGGGGATCTCCGAAGCGGCGAACGCCGGTGCGCCGGCAGCCCACAGCGCTCCGACGGGCGGCGGCGCAGAGAGCAGCAGTCCCGGGAGCAACGCTGCGGCGCTCGGCGGCATACCCGGCAGGGCGCCGGTCGGTACGAGCGGACTCCAGGCGTACGTCCATCCGCTCGCGTAAGGGACGAGCGGGCCCATCAAGACTTCCCGTGTCTGGCTCAGCGCGCTGCCCGGCATCACCACCGCGACGACGAGCAGGATGTATCGCGCCTGACGAGACATGGCATCGCCGTACGGCGGTCTGCGCATTACCGCCATCCGGTGAATGCCGAAAGCGGAATCGTCGCCTCCACGCCGTAGCGGATCCGCGGGAAGAGGCGGGCGCCCGCGCCGGCCGTCCCGAAGTTTCCTTCCCGGTCGAGCGCATTGAATGCGTAGAAAGAGAGCCGACCCTCGCCGGGCAGCGTCTTCGCCACCTGGAGGCTCAGCAGCCAGTCGGGTGCGACCTCGTTCGGCGAGGTCAGAAGACCGCTGCGGGCCAGGCGGAGGTCCGCATACTGCGGCTGTGTACGCTCGTCCGCCGGTACCGGCGTCAGGATCCCGTCGCGCGTGATGAAGCCGGCAAATGCCAGTGTGTCGGTCTGGCCGATGTCCTGCCGCGTCTCGTGCATCGTGTGCTGCACCGTTCCCGTTATGCTCAGGCCCACCTCGGGCCTGTGATGGACAATGCGATAGGTGGCGATGGCGCGCTCCCCTGTTCGGGTCGCCGCGTCCCAGAACGGCATCCGCAAGCGGTTCGCGTTCAGCTGAAAGTCGGAGAAGCCGCTGAAGACGATGCCCGCCTCGTGCAACCGGGATTCGACGTACGCTGCCTGCACGAGCACCGTGGTGTGAATCGCACGAATCTGCGGAAAGGTGGTCGTCAACTCGAGGCCGCGGCTTTCCAGCCTCAGGTTGTTGGCCGGTCGGGCAATCAAGATCGGCACCGTGTCGACGCGTTCGGCCGGCTCGATGTACGTGGGCGGCTGCCCAGTGCCGATCGAGGAGTCCGACAGGGCGAAGTGCTCGCGCAGAATGAAATCCGTCAGCGGTGCAGACCCCACCGAACCGCTCGTGCGATCTGAGAAGCCCGTGAGCGCCACCGTCGCTCGCCGACCCAGGTCGACCTCGACGCCGACCTCTGCCTTACGAGCCGTGGCCATTCCCATGTCCGGATTCGTCGGATCGCGAATGAACGTCGTGAGGACCGCCAGGCGTTCGGCCGGATCGTTGGTGAACCAGTTCACGTTCACGACGTCGTAGAATTGGGGCGCCGGCGCGATCGCCGAAAGCGACGGAAGCTTGGCCGACGTCCCCCACCCGCCTCGCACGCGAATCCCGGTTCGAGGCGACAGCTGGGCGTTGAGTCGCGGTTGCACGACGGCATCGCGCACCCCGCCCGGCCATCCGCCGTCCGCGTGGAGGGCATCCAGCCGCACGCCAGCCTGCACATCCAGCGGCATGCCGCCCATCACACGCGATAGGCGGTCGTCGACGTACAGCGCACTCGCGGTAAAGGCCGGCAGCGCATCGTACGGCCGAGGCCGGTCGAAGCCCTGCACCCCAGTGAAGCTGACCTGCGGCGGGAACTCGATGTCGAACAAATAGCCCGCTCCCGCATTCCACTCTCTGCGCACTTCGCTCCCGACGCGAAGCCGGTGGTCGAAGCCGAGCGATGTGAACGGGCGATCCCACTCGGCGCGCCCGTACAGCAGCCATACGTCTCCGGCAATGTCGACGCGCGATTGATAGGTGCCGCCGATGAACCGGCCGATCGCCCGGCCCTCGTCGAGGCGGTCGGTGAACGGGATCGCGCCGCGGATTCGCGGCGCTGTGACGAACGACCGCTGGCGCGTGTAGCTCGCGGAGGTGGTCACGTGGAACCGGGAGGCCTCACCGGTACGGAGGGTGGCGCGACCCGTGAACCGGCCGCCAGCATCCCGACTGCGGCTCGAGGAGCCGGGACTCACCGCCGGGTCCTCCGGGTTGTTCTCCAATAGCTGGAAGAGCTCGAGCTTCGAATCGAGCACCAGCCGCGCGTCGGCCGCGCGCTCGACGATCGCGCTGTCACCACGCCCGGACCCCCATGCGAGCCGGTGGGCGAGCTGCAAGTTGAGTCGATAGGCGGCCGCGCTGGTGACGGAAGGTGCGCGGCGCGTCCGTGTCACGTCCGTTGTGATGGAGCCCATCTGACGATCTCCGAGGCGGCGTCCTCCCGACAGGCTCGCCTCGATCGTCCGCGGATCGTAGCGGAGCAGCAGCTCGGGCTCGAATGCTCCCGCGCGCGTCTCCACCACTATGGCTCCCTGGGTGAGGTCGCCGAACCGCGCCGAGGGAATGCCGCGGATGACCTCCACGCGGTCGATCGTGCTGGCGGGAACGAGCCGAAGGTCGATCCCCCCGCCCGCCGACGAGGGCACCTGCAGCTCGCCGCGCGGCCCGGTGCTCTGCAGGTTCGCGTTGTTCGAGAGCGGGACTCCATCAAGTAGGATGAGCGTGCCGAAGGAGGCCAGGTCTCCTCCATTCGGGCCTCCGATCTGTCCGCCGCCGGACATCGGAACCGCACGGAGGGGAATCTGCTGGACGCCATCGAGTCCGGGTGGCGCGAGGGGCACGCCAGGCAAGAGCTCGAGCACGCCAGCGAGGCTCGTCGCGGTCTGCGCGGCGATCGTCGCGCGGTCGATCACGCTGGCCGTGCCTAACTCGCCTCGGGCCCGGCCGGCCGGGTCTCCCGTCGTCACCACTGTGGGGAGCCGCAGGACCGAGCGCGCGAGTACCACGTTCTGCACGACCAGGCCGGACGTGGGCACGGTGAGCGGGACCCGAACCGGAGCGTAGCCGATGCGACGAACGGCGAGCACCTGCGGACCGGGCAGGACGCCGCCGAGGCGAAAGTGTCCGGTGGAATCCGTGATCGCGCCCAGCATGGTCCCCTCGACGAGCACCTGCGCACCTGCGACCGGGGCTTGTGACTCCCCGGCGGTGACCAGGCCGCTGATCGTCGCGCGCGAGCGCGCCGGATACTGGGCGCCCGTGGATGTCGTCGAGAGAAGGAGGAGTGCGATTCCGAGGAGCCACCGTCCCCGGGACACGCCATCGAACCGTGATAGGTCGCCGGCCGCAGTTGCCGGAAGACTGCCATACGGGCGTGCGCGTGCACTGTTCACTGCGGTCCTCCTGCGGCTGCGGCGGCAGCCGTGGGTCGGGCGGGGTCGGGCGTCGACCACCGAATGGCCTGGACGATGGAGTCGATCGCCTCCCGGTTCTCCAGCACCCCCGTCCTGCCTAGCACAACGCGGCCCTCCGGGTTCAGAACCAGAATGATGGGCACCGAACGAGCTCGATACAGGTGTCGCAGCTTGCGCGCTGGGAATTCGACGATCGGAAACCGCAGGTCATTGGCGGCGGCGTACTCCGCTGCGAGACTCAGCGAATCGAGCGCGATGCCGTACATCGCAGCGCCCGGTGCAGGCTCCTGCGCCGCCGCCAGGGCTACTTCTCGCACGGCCGGCAGCGAGGCCTTGCAATACGGACAGGTTGTGGTGAACAGGAAGAGCACCTGCTTGCCACCGTCCGTCCGCTCACCGATCGTCACCGCCGCCCCATCCACGGTCGGGGCGGTGAACGTCGGGACGTACATCCCACCTCGGGGCAAGGACGTATCGCGCAGCAAGGTGGCGTATCGCTCGTCCTGCGCTCGCCGCTGCATGCCAAGCACTGCCACGAGGGCGACGGCGGCCGCGAGCGCGGTGGTCACTCCCCACTTTGCGAAACGGGACGAACGCGCACTCGACGGCACAACTCACCTCGTGGTCGGAATCCACAACTTGGCACGCGACCACCGGGAGTGCGAGTCTCAACGGGGCGGGCGCCGGACCGAACTCTTTCAGGGGCACGATGGTCAGGGAATCGAACCGCGGCTTGCCGTCCCCTCGATGAAATCCAAGGACCTCGTTCCCGACCGCTGCAGAATCGCCGGCTCGCCAGGCAATCTCAGCAGGACGCGCCGCTGAGCGGAGTTCGGATCGTAGCGGGTGAGCAGCTCCGTATGCCTGTCGAACCGAGGGCACTCCACGCTTCGCGAGGGCGCCTCCGGCCGCGCTCGAATTCACACCCCTCGACTCTCCTCGCGTGAGCACGCCGTTCACGTTGAAGAGCACGACACCGCCTGTTCAGCCAAACACGGCTAGGGAATGCTCCCGGGCGTAGGACTTCCCGCGGCAAAGTCCACGGCGCTCGTGCCGGTCCGCTGGAGGACCTCCCGGCGGTTAGGCGTCACGAGTAGCACGCGCCGCTGACCGGTGTTCGGATCATACCTCGCAAGCAGCGTTGCATCCTGTTGATCAAAGCTCGGATGGACGGACGACTCGGCACACACCGCGTAGTCGCTCTGGAACTTACGCCGAGACGCCACTACATCGAGCACGAGCACGCCGGGCACCCGAGCGTACGGCGTGGCGTGGTTCGCGATCTGCGCAGACGGCAGTGCAGCCGGATCCACGTGCTCGGCCAAGCCGAGTACCTCACGATTCTCGAACTGAAACAGGCCGTTCCCGACGATTCCACCATCACCCGGCCCGATCGACAGCATATTGGGCACCGAGGGGTTGTCGACATCGGCGCTCCCACGGAACTCGAACTCTACTGCGCTGAGGTCAAGCCCGCCAGCCACGATCGCCGAGTGGTCGATCGCATCCGTGGCAAGCACCGCGACTTCGCCCGGGGCGAGCGGATACGTAGTACCGCCGCCAGGGAAACGATAGAGGAACCGGGCCCAGATACCTAGCGCATCGTAGTTGAAGGTATTGTAGTACGAGCATCCAAAATTGGGATCTGGAATGTCCCACCAACCACGGAGACCCTTGAAGACGGTCTTCCCATCCAGGTAGATCGTGGTGTCGGCGTTGTTATAGATTTCGATGAACTGCCAGGCAAAGTAGTCACCGGCTGCCGGGTCGCGAATCACGCTGTGCGCGACTTCGCTGATGACGAGCGAGCCTCTGGTTCCGAAATGCGCTGAGACTGTCACCGCCGAGCTCGGCGCAGCAACGGTTACCCCCGCGCCCGCGCCGAGCGCATCGGCCTTGAGCCCCGCGCCGTCCAGCGCGGCCACTTCTGACGCATTGAGCGTCCGGCCAGCTGTCAGACCGTAGGTGCCAGGAAGCAGGTCAGTGAAGATCGCCTGGCCCTGCCCATTCGCAATCGCGGTAAGCGTACTCGTCGATCCTTCGCGCATGATTCGTATGGAAGCTCCTGGGACGACGGCTCCCCAACCTAACGCTGCACCAACAGGCTGTGCGGATGGTGAAAGGCCCACGGTGACCGATAGGGTCGCGCGCTCGACGTTCCCACCGTTACCGGACGTGTCTGGCCCGGTCACGTCCCGTGTGTCGGATGCCCCGCAGCCGAGGGCGAACGCCAGAAGCAGAAGGGGCGCACTTGTCCGAAAGCGAATGGACCTCGCTCGCCTTCGTGCTTCGATGCGCAGTCGGCGCTCCAAATTCCTGGACGACACCTGCCCTACACCTGAATACATATGCAGCACTGATTTCCGGTCTGCTGACACGAGCCGATGACCGTGATCTCCGGGTTTGCCAGGTCGCACTCGGCCTGGCAATCGAAACCCGGTTCCGCACACGATCCCACGACCACTGGAGGACTGTCGCACACCGTCGGCGGTCGGCCCAGTGCCGTGCTCGCACCGAATCCAAGCACGACGACGACTACGGCGCTCAGCGCGACCGTACGTAGGCGAAGAAGCTTGGTGCGCATTCGTACCTCCCGGGACCAAGGTATCCGCAACGAGATGGAATTCAGAGCCATGCGGTCTGCTGGGCTCTTCGATCAGTCTGTGACCTTGCATACGACCGCGACGAATGAGCCTGGTAGTGGATCATTAGGCCACAAAAAGGGCCTGTCAAGAGCCACGGGTCGAACTTTCGGGGTCCACGGCGAATCTTCGCTCACGAGCCGCCACCGAACGGGCTCTTCAGCGTGTTCGACGCATGGCAGTTCACGTCCTGGTACAAAGCGATGTGGCCAGTTCTACGGAAAAGCCCTGCGGCGGCGGGAACGCCAAGACGAGGCTCTGAGGTGGAACGGATGGAATGGGATTCGAACCGACGGTACGCTATTAACGTCCACACCCGTTCCAAGCGTGCGCCCTAAACCACTCGGCCACCCATCCAATAGTGAGGCACGCGCGGTGCGCGATGCGAGACGCGTAAGGCTCCCGAGTCTCCGACTCCCCACTGCACTACACAAAGCTGAATCGGGAACCAGGATCTCGCCGGGACACGACGAGCCCGATTCCCGATTCCCCCTTCCCGAATCCAACGGACAGGGTGGGACTTGAACCCACGATACCGGCTCACCGGAATTCCGGTTCTCGAGACCGGTGCCTTCAGCCACTCGGACACCTGTCCGGGTGCGTCCGGATTCCCGGCACCCTCGCTCCTGCCCGTCTCCCGCGGACGTTGCCATCGGCCAACCACAGGTGCGCTTGCGCCAACGGCATCCATTGGAGTTTCCGCCCATTACGGCTCCCGGAGGCTCCCAGGCGCTGGACTTCCCGCGTAAGTATCCGTCCGCTACGGCTCCGGGAGGCTCCCGGGCGTTGGACTTCCCGCGAAGAAATCCACGGAGCTGGTCCCCGTCCGCTGGAGAACCTTGCGTCCGCCCGGTCCGACCAGGAGCACGCGTCGTTGGGCGGTGTTCGGATCGTAGCGGGAAATCAGCTTCGCATCGTGCTGGTCGAACGTCGGGTGCACCGAGGATGGTCCGCATGGCGCATACTGCTCCACGGAATTCTGCCGCAGCGTGACGACATCGAGCAGTAGCGCTTTCGGAATGCGATGGTGCGGGATGCCGGTGGCGAAGATCTGGGCCGCCGGCAGCGCAGCGGGATCGACGTACTCGGCAAGGGCCAGCACCTCCCGGGTGTTGAACAGGATGAGGCCGTGCCCACTCAGTCCTCCGTCCGCGGCTCCAATGGAGAGCATGTCCGGAACGCTCGGATTGTCGACGTCGGTCGCGCCACGGAACTCGAAATCTGCATTCGTTAGATTTGGCCCCCCGGTTACGATTGCGGCATGGTCGATTGCGTCAGTCGCCAGGACGGCGACCTCGCCCGGTGCAAGGGGATAGTCCGTGCCGGCTCCAGGAAACCGGTAGATCCGCTGACTCCAGATCCCGAGTGGATCGTAGTTGAAAGGATTGTAGTAGTCGCAGTCGAAGTCCTCGACCGGATAGTGCCACCACCCTCGCAGCCCTTTGAACACCGTCTTCCCGTCGAGGAAGATCGTGGTATCGGAGTTGTTGTAGATCTCGAAAAACTGGCCTGCGGAATAGTCGCCGGCCGCGGGATCGCGAATATAGCTGTAGCTCAATTCACTGAGTACGAGCGAGCCTCGGACGCCTGCGCTTGCCGGGACTGTCACGGCCGAGCTGGGAGCCGTGACGGTAAAGCCCAGTCCCCCGCCGAGGGCGTCGGCCTCGACCCCGGCGGTCGCCAATATTCCCTTCTCAGATGGATTGAGCGCCCGGCCGGCAGTTACACTGTACCCGCCAGGCAACAGACCGCTGAAGCTGACCGTCCCTTGCGCATCGGTGACAGCCGACACTACACCCGAGGATCCTTGGCGCTGGATCTGCACGGACGCGCCAGGCACCACGCCTCCCCAGCCTAACGCCGACCCTACTGATTGCGCTCCCGGTGCCAGACCCACGGTCACGGTGAGCATCGCGCGCTGGACGTTTCCGTTGCCCGTCGTATCCGTTCCCGGGCCGGTGACGTCACGAGTCTCGGACCCACCGCATGCGACGAACGTCAGGAGGAGGACAACCTGGAGTGCGTTCCCGAAGCGTCTGCCTCCTCCTGAGCGCGACTGGCTTGCCTCAGCACGGAAACCACCTCGAAACATGTCGAAACCCTATATCTCGAAGCAGATGCAACACTGTTGTCCAGTGGGCTGGCACGATCCTTCGATTGGAATTCCAGGGTTCGCGAGTTCGCATTCCGCCTGACAGTCGAACCCAGGCTCCGCGCATGATCCCACAACGACCGGCGGATTATCGCATTGCGTGGCCGGGCCAGCGAATGCTACCCGAGCGCCGAATCCAAGCACCGTGAGGACGGTGACTGTTACAGCGAGCGTACGCAGGCGAACGAGTGTCGGGTGCATTAGTACCTCCTCCGATCGGTGTACTGCAGACCATGGCCACTGCGACGAATCTGTCAAGAGCATCACGGCCAACCCATTCGAGTGAGACGGTGGTCTTCTACGAACGACGTACTGATGTGCCCGGCCAGCGTGGTGGGCGGCCATTTTCCATAAGGACTCTCTTCCGTCAGCCCCGAGGAGCAGGAGCATCGCGTCTCAGCCCTCCCGTTCCTCCGGCGCCCGCCGCCTCGGCCCATCACAAACGCCCAGAGCCGAAACTACTAATCCTGGCCGATCAGGAAGGCACTCGCGATCTGCGTACCGCTCCGGGTGCCGTGAGGCCGGAACGGCGGTCAGGGAATCCGTCCGGGGGTCGGCGTCGCTTCAAAGAAATCCACGGAACTCGTTCCAGACCGCTGCAGAATCGCCGAGTCACCCGGCAATCTCAACAGGACGCGGCGCTGGGCGGAGTTCGGATCGTACCGCGTGAGCAGCTCCGCGTCCTGCTTGTCGAAGCGCGGATGGACGGCAGGTCCGCATTCGGGATAGGCGCTCTGAAACTCGCGCCGCAGGGTCACAACGTCGAGGATCGCATCCGCCGGAAGGCGAACGTAATGCGTACCCTGGTCGGTGATCTGCGCCGCCGGAAGATTCGACGGGTCGAGCTGCTCGGCCAGGACCAGCACTTCACGGTTCTCATGCAGCACCAGCCCGTGACCGAAGACCATGCCACCGTCGCTCGGGCCGATGGAGATCATGTCCGGCACGCTCGGATTGTCCACATCCTGGCTCCCACGGAACTCGAAGTCCGCCGCCCGAAGATCGAGCCCTCCTGCAACGATGGTCGAATGGTCGATCGCATCAACGGCGAGCACGATCCGTGCGCCCGATACCAGCGGGTAGGACGTGGCGCCGCCCGGAAACCGATAGATGTACTTGGACCAGATGCCTAGCGAATCGTGCTGATATGCTTCGTTCAGCGAACAGGGAAACATGGGGTAATCGAACCAGCCCGGCAACCCTTTCGCCAGCGTCTTGCCACCGAGGAAGATCGTCGTATCGCTGTTGTTATGAATCTCTAGAAACTGACCAAAGAAGTAGTCGCCGGCGGCGGGATCGCGCATGAGACTGGCCGTCGCTTCGCTCCACACCAAGGACCCTCGAGAGCCCGCACTGAGCGGGAGTGTGGTGCTGGACGCAGGCCCGTCGACGGTGAGCGTCAAGGCACCGCCCAAGGCATCGGCTGGATGTCCCGCACTTTCGAGCTGCGCACGCTCCGCTGCGTCGAGCACTCGTGCGCCGCTGATGCGGTAGGAACCCGGCAACAGCCCGGTGAACACGGCGATACCGGCCGCATCGCTCATGGTGGACAGCCGCGCACTCGATCCGACGCGGACTATATCGACGGTGGTGTTGCCGACGACGCTCCCCCAGCCCAGCGCGGTAGCCTGAGCCTGCGCATCCGGCCCGACGGTCGAAGTGACCGTGAGGGTGGCGCGCTGCACGTTGCCGCCACCCGGCTCAGTGGTATCCGACGCGGGACCGACGACATCGCGAGTTTCCGACGTGCCGCAGCCTAGCACGCCAGCGATGCCGGCGATGCCGGCGATGCGGAGCCAAGCCACCAGCGCGCGGCCGGAGATATCTCGCGTTCGATCCCTTCCATCTACGATGCGCCGCATTCTGCGATCCTTGCTACTCGAGGCAGAAACAGCAGCCCTGAGTCTCCGGGTATGGAGCACAGACTCCCTGTGTGGTCCCCTGGCCGTTCCAGAAATCGCACTCCGCCTGACAGTCGAACCCTGGCGTCTGGCAAGAGCCAACCACCACCGGAGGGTTGTCGCATACGAGGGCGGGCCGCGCCAAGGCCACCGATGCCCCGAATCCCAACCCGGTCACCACAAAGGCGCCGAACACGGCATTGCGAATCACAGTCATTGAGCGCGACATACCTTCCTCCTGGCTGAAGGCGATGCGTGCCCAACTATTGAAGCGGGGTGCGACTCTGTCAAGATGTACAGAGCCGCCAGCGGACCACCACCATGAAAACGCGCAGCAAATGCGGCCGCTTGCTGGCCTAGCGCAATCGTTCTGGGCAATTCCTTGTCATGTGGCAAGCCATGGGAGCGCATGACGTTTCAGCGCGGCGAGTGGCTCGTCCTGCGAGCGAGAATGCGTTCGCTCGACTCTCTAGGGAGCACTCGTGCCCAGCGGTGAGCTGAAGTCACAGCCGGGCACGAGACTGAAGTGACGGATGGCGCTGGATTCGAACCCGCGAGGGGCTTGCACCCACACACGCTTTCCAGGCGTGCGCCTTAAACCACTCGGCCACCATCCAATACTCGGGAATCGGGAATCGGGTATCTCGCTGCCTCACGAGACTTCGACGTCCCAAGAGAAATCGGGAAGCGGAATCCGGGGCATCTCCCGACGATTCCCGATTCCCGATTCCCCGTGTTCCGGTTGGATTACCCGGAGGGCACGTACGACACCGCCGATAGTGTCGTTGTAGCCGATCGGAAAGGTGCGACGCTCCTAAGGTTGCCGCATCGACCGCACGCAGGGCGGCGCATTCGGATCATCCGGAGCGCCATAGCGGGTCCGTAACAGCCTGACCGCGCGCACCGAATCGATCTGCAGAATGAAGAGGTTGTCGTACTCGCCTTCACACAGCTCGGGGAACTCAGGACCGCCAAGCTCGCGGATGATCGCCGGGATCGTGTTGCTGTGCCCCACTACCAGGACCACTTCTCCGGCCGGACGCGCGCGAACAGCCTTTGCCGTCGCATGGGCATGGGCAGCTGGTTCAGCGCCGGCGGCCACGGTAATTGGCGTCAGGCCAAGCTTCTTCGCCAAAGGTGCCGCCGTAGAGCGCGTGCGCCGAAACTGCGTGGTGATGATCGAGGAGACGCGTGCATCGCTCAGCGCGGA
>JBPCLX010000001.1:0-6774 GCA_051002815.1 Gemmatimonadaceae bacterium | reverse complement strand
GTGGCTGCCGAAGGCGGAGATCGACAGGCGGCTCGACGAGATCGCCAAGGGGAGATAGGGGCGGGGGGGCGGGGGTCGGGGGGCGAGGGGCGAGGGGCGAGGGGCGAGGGGCGAGGGGCGAGGGGCGAGGGTAACTGGCTCGGCAGGGTTCAACTACGGATTCCTGGCGGATTCCATCGTTGAAATCCGATCGCTGGCGAATTGTACCTGTAGTGAATCGTGGCGCGCGGCGCGCCCAACATAATCGCGATAGGCGCGAACGGCCGATGGCGCATCGCCCGCGCGGTCGAGCAATTCCGCGAGCGCGAAGCGATAATCAGCGTAATGAGGCACGAGACCTATCGCTTGCCCGTACGCGGCACGCGCTTCATCGTAGCGCTTTGCCGTGCTCAGAGCGTTTGCATATGCTCCGAGCGCGAAGGCATCATCCGGACGGATCTGGGTTGCCATGGAGAAAGCCTCGATGGCGGCGTTCAGGTCGCCCTTTCCCATGGCGAGCTCGCCAAGCCGCACGTGCGCAGCATGAAAAGACAGATCCTCGCTTAGGGCCCGCTCGAATGCGCGGCGAGCACTCACCGCGTCACCAATTCGCATGTGCATCATACCTAACACGTATTCCAGCATCGCGGTGCTGTAGAGCGACTGTTCGATCGATTGCGCCTGTAGCCGCCGGACGCCTGCGATCGCCCGTTGCAGGTCGGCTGCCGCTTCCTCCGGCCGCTGAACCATGTGCCAGGCCACCGCTCGAAGATGAAGCAGATGTTCGAGCATGGAATCGCGCTGAGCCGCTTCTTCTAGATAGGCGATCGCACGGTAATAGCAGCCTGTCTGAAGCGCGTAGAATCCGCGCTCAATGAGCTGCTCGGCGGCGAGATCGCGAACCGGCGATACGCTGCATGTGCCCTCCGCCGGGGGCAAGCCGAAAAACGGATCCCGAAGTACGATCACCCGCCGTATAGAGTCTGCCTGCCTGGCCAATGGCGAATCACGCACCTCGGGATGGCCTTGGACGTATCGCCGGAGCCAGCGCTGGGATTGGCCGGCGATGAGGGCATCGACCATCTCGGAGAGGTAATCGAGCCGGGTCGGCCTGAGCCGATGCGCCCAGACGAACGCCGCGTAGGCGTCGGCTGGTTTCCGGGACGTTCGCGCCAGTGAAGCGTAGGCGCGCGAATCGTTAGTGTCAGCCGTGACCACGAGCTTCGGTCGGATGGGATCCGGGAAGCCGTCGGGCTGTGCCTGCGCGGAAGTGACGAACAACGCCCCGAACAGAACGACGGAAGCGAGACGCATGCGGCGGCAGAGTGGGAGACGTAGCGACGATAGGCAATCAATCTGACGAGCGCAACAGGAAGCAGGAAACAGGAAACAGGAAGCAGGAAACAGGAAATGGGAAATAGGAACTGGGAAGCTTGAGTCCCGCATTGCTCCAGGGCGCCAAGGAACGAAAAAAAGCGCGCCGCAACGCGGCGCGCACACCTTCCCTGATCCCTGATCCCTGGCCCCTGACCCCTCTACTGATCTCGCAACCGCCGTGACATTTCCTCCAGCAGCCGGCGCTCATCCAGCGTCAAGCTCTCGAGCCCCTGCCGGGAGATCTTGTCGAGCACCGCATCCATCTCATCGGCTCGCGGATCTCCGGGTTTGCTAGCGAGGGACGTACGACCTGAGCGCCGGGTCGTGATCGCGTTGCTGCGCGCTACCACATCATCGCTTTCCGGAGTCCGTTCGCGCTCACGGGGGCGCGGTCGGGGAATGGCGCGCGGAGGAGGCTCGTCATCGGGGATGTCGGGCGTCTGCGACATGCGCTGGCGAAGCGAATCCAGACTCGGCGCCCCCTGAAGCCATCTCAGGTAGAGCCAGGCAGTGGCCATGCCGCCCAAGTGGGCAAAATGAGCCATACCCCCGCCCTGGCTCCCAATACCCATCGCCAACGATAGACCGGCGAAAAGCACCACCGCCCATTTGATGCGGATCGGGATGACGAAGTAGAGGAGCAGCTCATCGTCGGGCCAGCGCATCGCGTAGGCGACCATCACGCCAAATACGGCGCCCGAGGCTCCGAGCAGGACGCCATCGCGGAAGAAAATCAGCTCGGCAAGCCAGCCACCGAGTCCGCATAGCAAATAGAATCGGGTGAACGCCGACGAAGTCCAGGCGTGCTCGACACGCGTGCCGAACAACCACAGCCCGTACATGTTGAGGGCAAGGTGCCAGAATCCCCCATGCACGAACATGTATGTGACGATCGTCCACGGCCGTTCGGCGAGCCCGGAAAACTGAAAACCGAGCGCTTCCACCATCGCCGAGTACGGCACGATGGTCAGTTGCAGAAAATAGACGAGCACGTTCAGGGCAATCAGCCACTGAACCGCAGGTGTGATGCGTGGACTATCTCGCTCGTCGCTGTCCCGATACGTCATCTGCTCTACCAGCGTAGCCGCTTCAAGAATTTGAAATAAGGTGGGGCGATGGGGCGCGGTTTGATCGTTCAACAAGACCCGTGCCCGACTCTGTTTGCGTCACCGAAACTGGTGACTCGCCATCATTCTCACTCGAGCTCGTTTCCGCAAGCTATCGACCGGTGTTCACGGTGCGCGGTAACTCATTCGTCAACTTCTCTACCCCGGAGCGAGCGACGTGCGCCCTGCGTCACGCACAATTCGTTCGCACAGATCGGCGAAGCTCATTCCCGCTGCCTGGGCGGCTTGCGGAAGAAGACTCAGCTCGGTCATGCCAGGAAGCGTGTTTGCCTCGAGACAGCTGAACTCCCCGCCAGAAGTCATTCGGAAGTCGATTCGTGCGTAGCCACCAAGCTTGAGCGCACGAAATGCCTTGATGGCCAGTTGCTGCACAGTCACCGTCTGTACGCTCGTCAGCTCGGCTGGAAATTCCTCCGTCGCCATCCCCGGCGTGTACTTGCACTCGTAGTCGTAGATCTCGTGCTTCGACTTGATCTCCCCCACCGGAAGCGGTTCCTCGCCCAGCACGCTCACCGTCAGCTCGCGCCCCGGAACGAACGCCTCGATCATTACCTCATCATCGTGCCGGAACGCTTCCTCTACCGCCGCGGCGAGATCAGATGGCTCCCGCACCAGGCTTAATCCTACGGTCGACCCCTGCTTTGAAGGTTTCACGATCGCGGGAAAACCCACGGAATTCGCGACCTCCTGCTCCGTAGCGGGTGCCATGAGCCAGTCCGCTGTTGGTACCCCCGCCGCCCGGAAGAGATGCTTCGATAGATCCTTGTCCATCGCCAGTGCACTCGCGAGGTGTCCGCTTCCCGTGTAGTTGGCGCCGACCATGTCGAGCATTGCCTGAATCGTTCCATCCTCGCCCATCCCGCCATGGAGTGCCAGAAAGACCACGTCGGCTTCGCGGATTTCCCTCTGCGCGCCCAGGGTGGGGATGAAACTCCCCTTCGCCAACGAGGCGAGCGCTGACGGGTCGGGCGGAGCGGTCTGCACCACAGGACGCGCTCGCATCTCGCGCTCCCGAGCGTCCGAGATTACGCCCTTGGCCGGATCGAAAGGGGTGACCTGATGACCACGCGAGCGGAGGGCGTCGACGATACGGAGTCCCGAGGCGAGCGAGACGTCACGCTCGGCGGATGTGCCGCCGAGGAGCACGGTGATTTTCATGGCCGAAGGATGCCCGGCGGCGGCAGTCCATGGAAGGGCGACGGAACGGGGTATTCATGTCGAGCCCGCGCTCTGGACCGCCGCATGGCACACACCTACCTTCCGCGCCATGCGAAGAGAGATCTGCAGGGGCGTTGTCGGGGTCGGGGTCGTGATCATGGCGGCCGCGTGCATTACCCAGGAGGGAGCCGAGGGTGTGGTCGCGGCATTCACCAGCAAGGAGATGCCCGACTCGCTGCCGGCGATGCTCAACGAATCGCCGCCGTTTCTGTATCCGGTGGATCTGTACTCGGAGAAGATACAGGGGAACGTGACGCTTCGCCTTTTCGTGGACACCACCGGCGCGCTCGTCCCGGAGTCGACGAGCGTTGCATCATCGTCCGGCTATCAGGGACTCGATTCTGCGGCGATCAAAGGCTCGGAGCGACTCCGGTTTGCGCCGGCCAAAAAGGGACCCAGGGCGATGGCAATGCCGGTGCTGCTGCCTGTGTTCTTTCGCCACCCCGAGGGAACAGCGCTGCCCGGCGACACCGTTTTGCGCCCGCGCGTCCCCTGACCTCCCGGCGATTCGCCGCCAACCAGCACCACGCCTGACAACCGCCCTCATGCGCAACCGCGAGCCGTACGAGTCGGTCATCGACACCATCGGCTGGACGCCGCTCATCCGCCTGACGCGAGTGACACGCGGCATTCGGACGCCGGTGTACGCCAAAGCCGATATCTACAACCCGGGCGGATCGGTCAAGGATCGCATCGGCCTGCCGATCATCGAAGCCGCCGAGCGCGATGGCTCGCTCCGCCCGGGTGGCACGATCGTCGAGGGGACAAGTGGCAACACCGGGATCGGTCTTGCGATAGCGGCGGCGCTCAAGGGCTATCGATGCATTTTTACGATGCCTGACAAGATGTCGCAGGAGAAAGTGCGGTTGCTCAAGGCGTTCGGGGCCGAAGTGATCATAACGCCGACGGCGGTGCCCCCCGATCATCCCGACAACTACGTGATGATGGCCAAACGGATCGCCAGCGAGACGCCGAACGCCATCCTCGCCAATCAGTTCTACAACCCCGCGAATCCGCAGGCCCACTATGACACTACCGGGCCGGAGTTGTGGGAACAGACGAGCGGTCGAATCACTCACTTCGTCGCCTCGGCGGGAACTGGTGGCACGATCAGCGGCGTCGGCCGTTACCTCAAGGAAAGGAATCCTCGCGTGCAGATGATCGCCGGCGATCCGGTCGGTTCGATTCTCGCCGAACACTGGCGCACGAAAGGCGAATCGGTGCCCGAGGGCGTGCCGTACAAGGTGGAGGGCATCGGCCAGGACAAGCTGCCGGGAACGCTCGACATGAGCCTGGTCGATGCCTATCACACGGTAACCGACCGCGAGGCGTTCGCGATGGCCCGGCGCCTTACGCGAGAGGAAGGATTGTTCGTCGGCGGCTCGAGCGGGCTGATAGCTCACGTCGCGCTCGAGGTCGCGCGAAAGGTCGATGACCCGGAGGCGATGGTCGTAACGTTCCTTTGCGACACCGGCGAGCGTTACCTGAGCAAGCTGTACAGTGATGAATGGATGCGGGAGAATCAACTGCTCGACGAGCCCGATCGCGTGCGACTCGGCGAGTTGCTAGGCGCCAAGGAAGCGAGCGCGCCGGTACTCGTCAGTGTCGGACCGGGAAGCACGGTTCGTCAGGCACTCCGTCTGATGGATCTTCACGACATCTCGCAACTGCCGGTGATGGATGGCGAGAACTGCGTAGGCGCGGTGACGGAGGGAGCGCTGTCGGCACGCAGCCTGGCCGACACCAAGATGCTCGATGCGGCGGTGCAGGAGGTGATGGATGCACCGTTTCCAATCGTGGACGCGAGCCAGACCATCGACAACGTCGCGAAGCTGCTGTCCAAGGCGAATCCGGCCGTGCTGGTGCGCGGCGGCGGCAGGATTCGCGGTATCGTTACCCGATCCGACGTGCTGAACTTTCTCATGTCCAGGTAGAGGAACGCGACGTATGGACTCCTTGATCCAGAACCTGAAGCTCGGCGTACGCAGCCTTCTTCGCACGCCTGGGTTTGCCCTGACGGCCTGCCTTACGCTGGCGGTTGGAATAGGGCTCTCTACGGCGGTGTTCACCGTCGCCGACGCTCTGCTCCTGCGGCAGCTGCCGATCCTGGATCAGGACCGGATCATCGTGCTCTCGGGCCATACGCCCGACCGGCGGATCGAGAATTGGCCGCTCGGTTTCGAGAATGCCCGCCAATTCGCCGATCGCGGCGGCGCTATGTCGCAGCTGGCGTAATTCGGCTACGAAGGAGCCTCCGCACAGACGCTTCGCGATGGAGATCAGGCGACGAGTCTCCAGCGCGCCCTCGTCTCCGGAGATTTTTTCGATGTGCGCGGCGCCCAGCCCCTGCTAGGCCGCCCGTTGACCGACGACGATGATGCGCGCGGGGCGGAGCCGGTGGCGGTACTCAGCAACCGAGCCTGGCGGCGCCCGGCGTTGCGCTGGCGAGTGCAGCACCATTCGATGAATACCTCGCCAAACCGCTGGCACAGCCGCGACTCAACGCGCTGCTGCTGGCCGCCTTCGCTGCAGCAGCGGTAATCCTCGCAGCGATCGGCCTGTTCGGCGTCCTCTCGACGATGGTCGGGCAGCGGACGCGCGAATTCGGCGTGCGCCTGGCGCTGGGCGCGACCGCGGCCGGGATCAGCAGGATGGTGCTGCGTCGCGGGATGATCGTTGCCGGCGTTGGTGTGTTTGCGGGTCTGCTCGGTGCAATGGTCGCGAACCGGCTGCTGTCGGCACTGCTGTTCGAGGTCAGTCCGACGGATCCCGCTACTCTTGGCGGAATCGTCCTGGTGCTTCTGGCGGTCGCGGCGATGGCGTCGCTCATTCCGGCAAGGTCGAGCACGCGTATCGATCCCGCCACTGCGCTCAAGACCGAGTAAGACCACAAAAGAATTGCGACTTGGGCCAAAAGAGAATTGCGAATTGCGAAAGGGACGCTTTGCTTCGCAATTCGCACTTCGCAATTCAGTTTGCCACCAGGTCCCGCGTTATCTCGGGAATCGACCGCGCTCCGCATAACGCCATTGCCAGATCGAGCTCCGTCCGCAGAATGGACAGGGCGAGACGG